>CAZPDV010000016.1:0-1901 GCA_964585355.1 uncultured Aliiroseovarius sp. | reverse complement strand
CGATTTCATAGGTCGGCGTATCGGCTTCGACCAGCATGGCAATCGGGCTGATCGTCGTGGTGCGGGTCACGTCGCCATTCACATCGGCCACATATTCGGTGGTGATGAAGCCCAGACCGGTAGGCATCGGCCGCGACAGGTCCACCAGCCGGATCCGGCCCTGGGCGCCCTCGCCATAGCCGGTGGATATGTCGCTGAGCACCACGGGAATATCGGATTCGTTCAGGATGCTCACCTGCGCATAGCCATTGGCCGCGACAAGTTGCCCGTTTCCGGTGGAAATGATCTGGCCGACAATCTCGATCTCGCCGCCCTTGGCCACGATCGGATCCACCAGGATCACGCCGGCATCCTGATCATAGCGCAGGGTGACATTGCCGGAAGCCGCGGGGAAAAGCGGGTCCTCGGCCGGCGAAGTGCCATTGCCGCCGGGGCTGTAGAGCACCGCCACCGTCTGGTAGGCCGGCAGCTCGTCCAGCACGTCCGCGATATTGTCGTTGATCACCACCTCGTAATCGGTGACCCCCGACTGGATCAGGCCGTTGATATTGACAAAGCCGTTGGCGTAAATCCAGACATTGCCCTGCGCGACGATCTGGCCGGCATCGGTGATCTGGCCGGCATAGGCCGGATCCGAAATATCCTGAATTGCATAGCACAAGGTGAAAAAACAGCTGTCGCCCTGATTGGGGTTGGCCATGATCGCGGCGAAGGTGGCAAAGGCCGAGCCGGTCGGATGCGTGACCGCTGCGTCATAGGCCGCCGACAGGAAGAAATCGCCGCCCGAATTGATATTCACCTCAGCCGCGTCGATGCTGCCGCCCAGCACCATGATGTCGCCATCGGCAGTAAAGGCGGAAACCAGGCCGCGCAGGTTTTCCACCGCGCCGGTGATATAGATATCGCCCGAAATCCCGGCCGGATTGCTGTAGAGGTTCTCGACCGAAATCACCGGCTGCGCCGCTATATCAGCCGAGGAGGTGGCCTGAATGTCCAGGTCCGACGGGGCGCTCGCCGCAGTAAGCGGCAGATCGTTGAGCGTGACCAGCCCGCCCCCGCGATAGGGGATCTGGGCATCCACCAGCTCGATCACCGCCGGGCCCTGGTTGACGATCTCGATGGTGGCATCGCCATGAGCGATCAGAGTGCCGGCCCCCACCAGGCTGTCGGCCGTGATCTCGATATCGCCGGGGGCGGAATAGGCATCGGAAACCAGCAGCAGGTCGATGGGATCGGTGCCCATGTCGTCAAGGATGCTGGAAAGCCGGGCGATCTCGGCCTCAAGCCTGGCGGCAAGGATCGGGTCGTTGCCCGCAAGGGCAAGGTCGGCCTCAAGCTGATCCAGCGACGCCTCGAGCTCCCCACGCACATCCGCATTGGCGATCCATTCGGCGGTAATGCCATCGGTCACTGAAACGATCCCGCTGTCATCGGCGATCAGCTGCTGGAAATAGTTTATCCCGGCCTCCACTTCGCCGTTCACTTCAACCGTATTGGTGGCGGCAACCGTGGCTTCCCCGACCTCGGTATCAAGGGTCACCTCATCGGCGCCGACAATGCTGCCAAAGAAATTGGCGATTTCCTCGCCGGCTTCGCGATACAGGTCCGAGGCAAGGCCATAGGCATAGGCGTCCACCGTGCCCTCGCCCACATTCATGCGCACGTCATTGCCGGCCCGGACCTGGGCGCCGTCGGCAATATTGACCCGGTTGGTCTGTGCAATCGTGGCCTGCGCATCGGGTGTGCGCCCGATCGGCAGCGCGGTCGCATTCCATACCCGCAGCTCGGCCGAAGCATTGATCACCTGCCCGCCCGCGGTATCCGTTCCCGCATCAAGCCGTACCGTGCCCTTGTCGGACTGCACCAGCCCGCCCGAGGCAATGTCGAGCAGCTGATCCCCG
>CAZPDV010000015.1:0-15191 GCA_964585355.1 uncultured Aliiroseovarius sp. | reverse complement strand
GATCCCGGACGAGGACTGGGACAAGGGCCCGGCGCATATCGCGCGGGTGATCGAGGAAATTCGGGCGCGGTGGGCGCTTCAGCTTCGGATTGGCGAACTGGAAGAGGAACTGGCCAAAACCTCGCATTCACGCCATGGGATTGGCGGGAACAACCCGCCGGAGCCTTTAGCGGACCCAAACACCATCATTGCCAAGGAATTACGTGTAATTTGGGAAGCATTGCAGGCTTTGAAAGCCGAAACAGAGGCGGAAGAACCTGACAAGGCCAAGATAACAACCCTGATTGCGGCCTTGAGCAAGGGGCTGATCACCGGACTCAAATGGCTGGCTTCAAAGGCTGATTTGGCAGTGGACACGGCAATAAAGTGGGGTATTCCGGCGATTGGGGGTGGATATTTCGCCATGAACCCGGACAAGATAACCGCTGTTATCGAGGCTGCGAAATATTGGGTAACTACTTTGCATTAGGCCCAAATTTCCGACAAAACGGCACCAGATGTCGGGAAGACGCCAAGCGCCCTTCCGGGGGCAGGTCAAACCGGGCAAGGCGGTGGAGGGGTTTCTGGAGGCAGCGGACACGCCCTCCGACCCTGAATAGAGGCATCCGCAGGGCGGCTTGCGCGGGCCGCTTCTTTTACCATGTCGGGCATGCCGGGGGGGCAGGCAGGCAGGCGCGGCGCTGGCGGCGTCAGCCCCCATATGTGCCGGGCCTGGAGGGGCAGAGCGGTTCTGCGAGCGGCGTTGCGGTGCTGCGGCCTTCGGTCCATTCATAGATTTCCGGCGCGGCGAGGTCGCATTTCTGACAGCTGCCGCAGGCCGAGCCGGGGGTCAGGCGGCGGACCCTGCCCTTGCGGACAAACTGCGCCAGCATGCCGCGCAGCGCCTCCGGGTCGGAATCGAAATGCAGCGCCATGTCGCTGAGCGTGGCCCGCCCGCGTTCGGCAAGATAGGTTTTCAGGTCGGTCAGGATCATGGCCCTACTCCGATGCCGGGGCGGGGGCCGGGGTGGCGAAGACCTCGCGCCGGCCGATTGCCCGCATCGCCAGGAAAACCGCGACGATGGCAAGGGCCAGCCCGACCAGCCAGGCCGAGGAGCTCAGCGGATGGCGCGCAAACCGCGCCGCCTGATAGAACGCGACCGAGGCGCCATAGCCCAGCCCCAGGGTCCAGAAGGTGGCAAAGGCGGCCCAGCGCGGGCCGGTCTCGCGGTTGATGGCGCCCAGGGTCGCGACGCAGGGAATATAGAGCAGGATCAGGAGCAGATAGGCAAAGGCCCCGGCGCGTCCGTCAAAGCGGGCGACCATGGCGCCGAACGTGTCGTCAGAGACGCCCTGCGCCGCCGCCGCGGCCGCGCGCCCGCCGACGCCCGCAACCTCCAGCCCCAGCGGGTCAAGCAGCATCTGCCCGATCTGCGCCAGGTTTGCCGGGATCGTCGCCGCGGCCTCGGACAGGGCGCGCCACAGGTTGAAGGGCGGCTGGGCCGGGGCCGGGGCCGCCCCCGCGCCTTCGTCCAGCCCGGCATAGAGCGCATCCAGCGTGCCGACCACCGCCTCCTTGGCGAAAACGCCGGTGAAAACCCCGACCGTGGCCGGCCAGTTGTCCTCGGAAATGCCCAGCGGCGCGAAGGCCGGAACGATGGCGCGGCCAACCACGCTGAGCAGCGACTTGTCGGTGTTCTCGTTGCCGAAGCTGCCGTCGCTGCCGGCAGAGTTGAGAAAGCTCAGCGCCACCACCACGATGATGATGATCTTGCCCGCCCCGAAGATGAACCCCTTGAGCCGGTTCCAGGCATGCAGGGCCAGGCTCCTGACGCTGGGCAGGTGATAGGGCGGCAGCTCCATCAGGAACGGCGTGGTCTCGCCCTTGAGCACGGTCGATTTCAGCAGATAGCCGGTGCCGATCGCCGCCGCGATCCCGATCAGGTAGAGCGCGAACACCACATTCTGGCCGCCGCTGGGGAAAAACGCGGCGGTGAACAGCGCATAGACCGCCAGCCGCGCGCCGCAGGACATGAACGGGCTCATCAACACCGCCATGGTGCGATCGCGCTGCTGTTCAAGCGTGCGGGTGGCCATGATCGCCGGCACGTTGCAGCCAAAGCCCACGATCAGCGGCACGAAGGCCTTGCCCGGCAGGCCGATCATCCGCATGTAGCGGTCCATCAGGAAGGCCGCCCGCGCCATGTAGCCGCTATCCTCCAGCACCGACAGGAACAGGTAGAGAAAACCGATGATCGGGATGAAGGTGGCCACCACCTCGACCCCGCCGCCCAGCCCGTCGGCCAGCAGCACCCTGAGCCAGTCCGGCGCCCCGAGCGAGGCCAGCGCCGCGCCGGCGCCATCCACCAGCAGCGCCTTGGCCGCCAGGTCGAAGAAATCGACAAAGGCGCCACCCAGATTGATGGTGAACATGAACATCACATACATCAGGCCCAGGAATATCGGCAGCCCCAGCCAGGGGTTGAGCACCACCCGGTCAAGCCGGTCGGACAGGCTGCGCCCGACCGCCCCCTTGCGCAGGATCACATGCCGCGACAGCTTGTTGGCAAAGCCATAGCGCGCCCCGGCGATCAGCAGGTCCACATCTTCGCCCTGCTCGGCCTCGATCTCGGGCACCAGCTCGGCCAGCACCGCATCCGCCGCCCCCGCCGCCATGGCCTGCGCCGCCGTGTCGCCCTCAAGCAGCTTGACCGCCAGCCAGCGCGGATTGGCATGCGCCCCGGCCGCCGCGTCGCGCACCAGCGGCTCGATCCGGGCAATCGCCTTTTCGATGGCACCGCAATAGGTGATGTTGGCGGCGGGCGGCGTGGCCTCGGCCGCCGTGGCGCGAATCGCCGCCTTGAGCGCCGCAATGCCGGTGCCGCGACTGGCCACCACCGGCACCACCCGACAGCCCAGATGCCGGGCCAGGTGGTCGGGGTCAAGGCCGATCCCCTGCTTTTGCGCCAGGTCGATCATGCTGACCGCGATGACCATGGGCACCCGCATCTCGAGCAACTGCGCGGTCAGGTACAGGTTGCGCTCCAGGTTGGTGGCATCCACCACGTTGACCGTGACCTGGCTTTCCCCGGCCAGGATCGCCTGTTGCGCGATCTGTTCGTCCAGCGAATCCTCGCCATAGACCGACCCCAGCGTATAGACCCCCGGCAGGTCGGTCACCTCGACCGGGCCGCTGTCGTGGTAATGACCGATCTTGCGGTCAACCGTGACCCCCGGCCAGTTGCCGACCCGCTGATGCGCCCCGGTCAGGGCGTTGAACAGCGTGGTCTTGCCGCAATTGGGGTTGCCGACGATGCTGATGCTGATGGCGTCCATGGCTCAGGCCTTTTCGCTGGCGGCCTCGAGCAGGGTGACCGCAATGCCCTGGGCCACGCTTGCCCCGAGGGCGATCCGGTTGTTGTCATGCACCACCACGGCGGCGCCGTTTCGCTCGCGATGCAGCACCTCGATGTCCGAGCCCCTGTGCAGGCCCAGATCGCCCAGCCGCCGCCCCAGCCCCTTGCCGGTCAGAAAGGCGGCGATGCGCAGCCGCTCGCCCCGGCGCGCCAGCGACAGCGGAAAAGCCCGGCCCGCCGCAGGGGGCTCGGGACGCAGATCAACGATTTCAAGGGCTGCGCTTTTCACGGGCGTCCTTCCCGCCGGACATATCCGACTTTTTTTGTCACCTTCATCAGATAGGCCAGTTGAGAGCCGTTCGCAAGTAGAAATCCGGCGGCGCCCCTCTGCCCACCACACCAAAACCCCGAGACATTGCCGGCCCCTCCGGCTACACCAGTCCCGTCACATATCGGCCGGACCGGGGCCGAAAGGGAAGGGAGATGGCCATGGATATTCTGAAGCAGTTGCAGGCGCTGGTCGGGGCCGAGCATGTGCTCACCGGCAAGGACGCAGCGCCGTGGTCGCGCGATTTCCTGGGCAAGTACACCTGGACCCCCCTGGCGGTGGTGCGGCCGGGATCGACCGAGGAAGTGGCGGAGATCATGCGGCTGGCTTACGACGCCGGGGTGCCGGTGGTGCCGGTCGGTGGCAATACCGGGCTGGCCGGCGCCACCTTTGGCGAGGGCGCGCTGATGCTGTCGCTGGCGCGCATGAACCGGGTGCGCGACCTGCGCCCGGCGGCGCGGATCGCCATTGTCGAGGCCGGGGTGGTGCTGGATCAGCTGCATGGCATCGTGGCCGAACACGGGCTGAGCTTTCCCATGACCTTCGGCGCGCGCGGGTCCTGCATGATCGGCGGCATGCTTTCCACCAATGCCGGCGGCTCGAACGTGCTGCGCCATGGCAATACCCGCGACCTGTGCATGGGGCTGGAAGTGGTGCTGCCGGACGGGCGGGTGCTCGACCTGATGAGCCAGCTGCACAAGGACAATTCCGGCTATGACCTGCGCGACCTGTTCATCGGCGCCGAGGGCACGCTGGGGGTGATCACCGCCGCCGTGCTCAAGCTGGTGCCGGCGCCGCGCGCCCATGCCACCGCCATGGTTGCCGCGCCGGATCTCGACCGGGCGCTGGTGCTGCTCAACCGGCTGCAGGAGGCCACCGGCGGCGCGGTCGAGGCCTTTGAATACATGCCCGCCGCCTATATCGCCCGCCACCTGGCGCTCCACCCCGAGGCCCGCGCGCCGTTTTCCCAAATGCATGACGTCAACATCATGGTCGAAGTCAGCGCCACCTCTCCGCGCGACGCCACCCCCGGCCCCGACGGCACGGTGCCGATCGCGCAATACCTTGAAGAGGTGCTCTCCGGCCTGCTCGAGGAAGGCGCGGTGCTGGACGCGGTGATCGCCAGGAGCAACGCCGAGCGCGCCGAGATGTGGGCCCGCCGCGAGGCCGCCGCCGAACTGATGCTCAGCTATCCCAACCGGGTCGATACCGACATCGCCCTGCCGCTCGATGCGGTGGCACCCTTCCTGCAGAACATGCAGGCCGCCCTGCCCGCGCTCGATCCCGGCGCCAGCGCCATCCAGGTCGCCCATCTGGGCGACGGCAACATCCACTACTCGGTGGTGATGAGCCGCGAAGACGCCGCCCTGCGCGAGGCAATCACCGAGCGGGTCGAGGACGAGGTAAAACGCCTGGGCGGCTCGTTTTCAGCCGAACATGGCATCGGCCTCTCCAAGAAAACCTCGATGGCACGGCGCAAGGATCCGGTGGCGCTCGACATCATGCGCAGCATCAAGGCCGCGCTCGACCCCAGGGGGCTGATGAATCCCGGCAAGGTGCTGCCCTGACAGCTTTCATCTTTCCCGAAATACTCCCGCCGGAGGCCTCGAATCAGGCTCGACCGCAGGTCGGGCCCCTACATCCTGCGCAGGTCGGCGATCAGCTTGTCGAGGTCACCCCGGCGCTTGTCCAGCATGGCGCCGATCTCCTCGCGTTCGGACTTGACCAGGCTGATCCCCTCGATCTTGAGGTCGATGAACCGCCCGGACTGCTCGGCCACCACATAGATCACCTCGAACGGCGCCTGCCCCTTAAGGATCGTGGTGGTGGTCACCTCGTAATACCGCTTGACCTTGCGCGCCTTCCCGATCTCGATGCGCCCGCCGATGAACTCGCGAAAGCGCCGGCCGTATTTATGCGAGATATAGATCTTGAACGCCTCGGCGAAGGCCCGTTTCTGCCTGGCCGAGGCGCGGCGCCCGTCGGCCCCCAGCACTATCTGGCCGATCACCTGAACTTCGGCGTAATCCTCGAAGATCTTTTCGAAATCCCTGAGCTTGGCCGCCTCGGGCTTGCCTGAATCGATGATCTTCTGCACATCCGCAACCACCTTGACGATCAGCGCCCGCGCATCCTCCACCGAATAGGCCAGCGCCGGGCCTGCCGCCAGCACCGCCAGCCCGGCCATTCCCGCCAGCAGGGCGCGCCGGTCCGGGCCCGGGTTACTTGTAGGCTTCGTCATAGAGGTCATAAAGGTCATCCCCGCTTTCGCCGCCGCTCAGCTCATAGCGCCGGCTGTCCAGATAATAAAGCCGCATGGTGGCATAGGGGTCTTCGCTGTTATACATCAGGTCGTCGATGGTCGAGCTGTAGGTATAACGGTCGCCGAACCGCGCGACGATCGAGGCCGCCGTCGGCACATAGCTCTGGGGGGGCTGCAAGGCGTATGACAGCGGGTTGGTAAAGAAATCCACCACCGTGCCCAGCGCATCGCGCTCGGTCGAGGGGCCAAAGAACGGCATCACCACATAGGGCCCCTCCTCGGCACCCCAGACATGCAGGGTTTCGCCGAAATCGGTGGTGCGCTCCTCGAGCCCGATGCCGGTTGCCACATCGAACAGCCCGCCAAGCCCGATCGTGGTGTTGAACAACAGCCGCACCGTGTTGTGAGCCGCATCCTCGATCCTGCCCTGCAACATGTCATTGACGATCAGCGACGGCAGCGAGGTATTGGCGGCAAAGTCCTGAATGCGGGCGCGCACCGGGCGCGGCACGCCGGAGCCATAGGCCTCGGAGGCAGGGCGGAAAAAGCTCTGATCAAACGCCTTGTTGAAGGCATGCACCCGCCGATTGAGCGCCTCATGCGGGTCGTTTATGCCCTCGGGCTGCGGCACCTGGCTGCAGGCGGACAGCGCCACAAGCGCCACAACGCAAACCGCTGCATTCCTGTACAAATATCCTGGTTTCACTGCTGAGTTCTTCACTTCTGATCATTTACCGATATGTATAACACATACGGCAAGAGGGGACCATGCCCATCCCCTTAACCATGTGTTGAGGTAAAATGTGATAATTTGGCGACAGCATTGCGCGAAGATTCGCCGGTTCGCGCAGAAGGATGGCGCAAAACGATGGCAAGAATGACCAGGGATGACAATGTGAACCGCCTCCGGCGCGCGCGCGGCGCCGGATCGTGGGCCTCGGGTCGCCGCAAGAGGGACGGGTAAGCGTCAGCATGGACAGGAAAGCACGCCGCCAGAGGGGCCGCGAAGAATTGCGGCAGGTGCGCGCCCGCAGCCGCGGCCTGTTGTGGACGGCGGCGCTGTTTTCGGTATTCATCAACGCCCTGATGCTGACCGGCCCGCTTTTCATGTTGCAGATCTATGACCGGGTGCTGGGCAGTCGCAGTACCGAAACCCTGACCGCGCTCTTCATCCTGATGGCGTTTCTGTTCGCGACCATGGGGGTGCTTGACTATCTGCGCGGGCGGGTGCTGGCGCGGATCGCGGCCAACCTGCAGGCGCAGCTGGAAAGCCGGGTCTTTGCCGCGGTGCTGGCCAAGGCGGCGCTGTCGCCCCGACCGGAACAGGTGGCCGACTCGCTGCGCCATCTCGATGCGGTTCAGCGGCTGGTGGCCTCGCCGGTTTTCGCGGCGATTTTCGACATTCCCTTCACCCCGTTTTTCCTGGCCGGCATCCTGGTGTTTCATGTCTGGCTGGGCACGCTGGCGCTGGTGGGCGGGGGCGTGCTGATCGTGCTTGCCATTCTCAACCAGATGCTGACCAAGGCGCCCTCGCAACAGGCCAACCTGGCCAGCATCAATGCCAGCCAGCAGGCGCATCAGATCAAGAACGAGGCCGAGATGGTGCGGGCGCTGGGCATGCAGGGCGCGGCGTTCGAGCGCTGGCGCCTGGCGCGGGCCAGGGCGGCGGCGGCCGGCCTGGAATTTTCCGATCTCAGCGGCCGCTTCTCGACCCTTTCGCGCATCTTCCGCATGTTCCTGCAATCGGCCATGCTGGGGCTTGCCGCCTATCTGGTGCTCAAGGGGCAGGTGACGGCGGGGGCGATGATCGCCTCGTCGATCCTGCTGGGCCGGGCGCTGGCCCCGATCGACCTGGCGATCGGCCAGTGGCGCCTGGTGGAACAGGCGCGCGACGGCTGGCGGCACCTGGCCGACCTTCTGGCCGAACAACCCGAGGAGCCGCCGCGCACGCAACTGCCCCGGCCAAAGGCGCATCTGCGGGCCGAAAACCTGACCGTGATCCCGCCCGGTCAGAGCCACGCCTCGCTCCGGCTGGTCAATTTCGAGCTGCAGCCGGGTCAGGCGCTCGGGGTGATCGGCCCCTCCGGCGCCGGCAAATCGACCCTGGCGCGCGCCATCACCGGGGTCTGGCGCCCGGCCGGTGGCAAGATCCGCCTCGACGGCGCCGCGCTGGACCAGTACGCCCCCGACATTCTGGGCCAGCATATCGGCTATCTGCCGCAGCGGGTGCAGCTTTTCGAAGGCAGCATCGCCGAAAACATCGCCGGCATGGCGCTGCGCCCGGATGACGCAAAGGTGGTGGAGGCGGCGAAAAAGGCCGATGCCCATCAGATGATCCTGCGCCTGCCCCAGGGCTATGATACCCGCGTGGCCGGCGGCGGCGGCATGTTGTCGGGCGGCCAGATGCAGCGCATCGGCCTGGCCCGGGCGCTCTATGGCGCGCCGGTCGTGCTGGTGCTGGACGAGCCCAATTCCAACCTCGACAACGAGGGCAGCGCGGCGCTCAACACCGCGATTCGCGAATTCAAGGCCGCCGGTGGCAGCGTGCTGATCATGGCGCATCGCCCCGCCGCCATACAGGAATGCGACCTGCTGCTGGTGCTCGACGGCGGCGGCGTGCGCGCCTTTGGCCCGCGCGATCAGGTGCTGGCCAAAACCGTGAGGAACGCGGGCGAAATCGGCCGCGGCCCGAAGCTCGGGGGGGTCACATGACGCAAAAACCGCCGGTCGGCAGACCGCCCGCCCCCCATGCCCCGGCGCATTACCCGGCCCGGCGCTTCGTGCTGGCGGGGTTTGCGGCAATCGCGGTGCTGCTCGGCGGCTTCGGCCTGTGGGCGGTGACCACCAATATCGCCGGCGCCATCATCGCCCCCGGCCAGCTGGTGGTCGAGCAGAACCGCCAGGTGGTACAGCATCCCGACGGCGGCGTGGTCGCCGCAATCGAGGTCAAGGAGGGCGATCCGGTCGAGGCCGGCCAGGTGCTGATCCGGCTTGACCCGTCCGAGCTGACCTCACAACGCAACGTGACCGAGGCGGCGCTGTTCGAGCTTCTGGCCCGCCGCGGCCGGCTCGAGGCCGAGCGGGACGGGGCCGACACCATCACCATAAACCCGGTGCTGGCCGCCCTGCTCGACAGCCGCGACGACGTGCGCGCCCTGACCGAGGGGCAGGAGCGGCTGTTTCGCTCGCGCCGCGAATCGCTCGCCTCGCAGGTGGCGCAACTGGGCAAGCAGATCGGCCAGATCCGCAACCAGATCGACGGCATGGATGCCCAGAAAACCGCGCTTGCCAAGCAACTGGCCCTGATCCGCGAGGAACTGGCCAGCCAGCAGGCGCTGCTGGACAAGGGGCTGACCCAGGCGACCAAGGTGCTGGCGCTGCGCCGGGAAGAGGCCGCGCTTCTGGGCAAGCAGGGCAGCCTTGCCGCCCAGCGGGCCGAGGCCGAGGGCAAGATCACCGAGCTGGACATCCAGATCCTGCGCCTGAAAAGCACCCGCCGCGAAGAAGCGATCAGCGAACTGCGCGATCTGGGCCCCAAGCAGCTTCAGCTCAGCGAAGAGCTGCGCACGCTGGAACAGAAGCTCGACCGGCTCGACATCCGCGCGCCGGTCTCGGGGGTGGTGCTGGAGATGCGGGTCTTTGCCGAACGCGCGGTGATCCGCCCGGCCGAGCCGGTGCTCTATATCGTGCCGCAGGACCGGCCGCTCAAGATCGCCGCCAGGGTCAGCCCGATCCATGTGGACGAGGTTTTTGTCGGTCAGAAGGTGGTGGTGCGCTTTGCCGCCTTCGACACCCGCACCACGCCGGAACTGTTCGGGCATGTGGTCTCGATCTCGCCCGATGCGCTGACCGACGACAAGACCGGGGCGCGCTATTACCGCGCCGAAATCCGGCTCGATGACGGCGAGACCGCCAAGCTTCCCGATGGGGTCACGCTGGTGCCGGGCATGCCGGCCGATGCCTTCATCCGCACCGCCGACCGCACGCCGCTGGCCTATCTGATCAAGCCGCTGGCGGAATATTTCAACAAGGCTTTTCGCGAGCAATAGAGCGCAATTTCCCCTTTCCCCGCCGGCGCTGCGCGGGTAGCTTCGCGCTGAAAACCGCGAAAGGAACCCGGATGAGCAAATATGAAACCCGCCTGGCCGAACTGGGCGTGACCCTGCCCGACGCGCCGGCCCCGGCCGCCAATTACGTCCCCTTCGTTCAGGTGGGCGACCTGGTTTTCGTGTCGGGCCAGATATCCATGCGCGACGGCGCCTTTCTGACCGGCAAGCTGGGGGCGGACCTGTCCACCGAGGAGGGGGCCGCCGCCGCGCGCAGCTGCGCCATCGGGCTTCTGGCGCAGGTCAAGGCGGCCTGTGGCGGCGACCTTGACCGGCTGGTGCGGGTGGTCAAGCTGACCGGCTTTGTCAATTCGACCGAGGATTTCGGCGACCAGCCGAAGGTCATCAACGGCGCCTCGGATTTCCTGGTGGAGGCGCTGGGCGAGGCCGGGCGGCATTCGCGCTCGGCCGTCTCTGCCGCCGCCCTGCCCTTTGGCGTGGCGGTCGAGATCGAGGGGATCTTTCAGATCAGATGACCCCGCTGCCAAAGATATTCCTGCGCGTGCCGATCGCGCATCGGGCGCTGCACGACCTTGCCGCCGGGCGCCCGGAAAACAGCCTGTCGGCGATGCGCGCGGCGATCGACCGGGGCTATGGGATCGAGCTTGACCTGCAAGCCGCCTCGGACGGCACGCCGATGGTGTTTCATGACTACAAGCTGAGCCGCCTGACCGGCGAAAAGGGGCTGGTCAATCAGCGCACGGCAAGCGAGCTCAACCAGATCGGGCTCACCGGTTCAACCCATGGCGATACCATTCCGACCCTGGCGCAGGTGCTGGACCTGGTGGCCGGGCGGGTGCCGCTGCTGATCGAGATCAAGGACCAGGACGGCGCGCTTGGCCCCGATACCGGCGCGCTGGAAGCGGCCACTGCCAGGGAATTGGAAACCTACCAGGGGCCGGTGGCGGTGATGTCTTTCAACCCGCATTCGGTGGCCGAATTCAACCGGCTGGCACCGCATGTGCCGGTGGGGCTGACCACCGGCCGGTTTTCGATCAAGAATTGGCCGATCGTCGCCAAAAAACGCCTGAGCCGGCTTGCCAATATTCACGATTTCGAGGATAGCGGCGCCAGTTTCATCAGCCACCGGGCGGATGCCCTGGGCACGGCGCCGGTGCGCAAGCTCAAGGCCGAGGGCGTGCCGATCCTGTGCTGGACCACGCGCACACCCGCCGCGGATGCCAAGGCGCGCAGGATTGCCGACAATGTTACCTTCGAATCGTACCTGCCGGTGATCCCGGTCGAATGAGCATCGCGCTGCGCCTGCATCACACGCTGGCGGAGATCCCGGCGCAGGATTGGGATGCCTGCGCCGGCGCGGGCGATCCGTTCACCACCCACCGTTTCCTGCTGGCGCTGGAGCAAAGCGGCTCGGTCGGGGCGGGCACCGGCTGGGCGCCGCAGTACCTGAGCGCGTGGCGCGATGGGCGGATGATCGCCTGCGCGCCCTGCTATGCCAAGAGCCACAGCCAGGGCGAATATGTGTTCGACCATGCCTGGGCCGATGCCTGGGCGCGGGCGGGCGGCAGCTATTACCCGAAGCTGCAGGTGGCAGTGCCCTTCACCCCGGTGCCGGGGCGGCGGTTCCTGACCCTGCCGGGCCACGAGGCCGAGGGGCGCGCCGCCCTGCTTGACGGGCTGATCGAGGTGGCGCAGGGCAACCGGCTGTCCTCGGCGCATGTGACCTTTTGCACCGAGACCGAGGCCAGCGCCGGCGCCGAGGCCGGGCTGATCCACCGTATTGGCGAGCAGTTTCACTGGCACAACCGCGATTACGCGGATTTCGATGCCTTCCTGGGCGCGCTCTCGTCACGCAAGCGCAAGAATATCCGCCGCGAGCGCCGGGTGGCGCAGGGCTTTGGCGGCGAGATCCTGACCCTGACCGGCGCCGAGATCACCCCCGAGCACATGGCGGCGTTCTGGGAGTTCTATCAGGATACCGGCGCCCGCAAATGGGGCCGGCCCTATCTGACGCGGGCGTTTTTCGACCTGGCGCAGGCGCGGCTGGCGGACGACATGTTGCTGGTGATGGCCCGGCGCGGCGGGCGCTGGGTGGCCGGGGCGATGAATTTCATCGGCGCTGATGCGCTGTTCGGCCGCTGGTGGGGCGCGGTCGAGCACCATTCCTGCCTGCATTTCGAGCTGTGCTATTATCAGGCGATCGACTGGGCCATTGCCCACCGGCTGAGCCGGGTCGAGGCCGGCGCCCAGGGCGAGCACAAGATCGCCCGCGGCTACCTGCCGGTGGCCACCCATTCGCTGCACTGGATTGCCGATCCGGGCTTTCGCGCGGCGGTGGCCGAATTTGTCGAAGCCGAGGCCCGGGCGGTGGGCGAGGACATGGAAATTCTCACCCGGATGGGACCGTTTCGCACAAGCCTTCCCGGTGCTGGAGATTGACGCCGCCCCACACACACCCCACATTCCCCCCAGACCAGAAAACAGGAGAAGATCATGGCCTATACACTCGACCGCCTGCTTGAAGGCGTTTCCATGGAAGACGCAGAAGCACGCACCCGCGCCGCCCTTGCCGATGGCGGCTTTGGCGTGCTGACCGAAATCGACGTCAAGGCGACGATGAAGAAGAAGCTGGACAAGGACATGCCCGGCTATGTGATCCTGGGCGCCTGCAATCCCGGCATGGCCTGGCAGGCGATCGGGCTGGAGCCGAAAATCGGCGCCATGCTGCCCTGCAACGTGATCCTGCGCGAGGTCGATGGCGGGGTGGAAGTGTCGGCGGTGGACCCGGTGGCCTCGATGATGGGGGTCGGCAGCGACGCTCTGGCGGAAGTGGCCGGGAAAGTGCGTGACATGCTGTCCGGTGTGGTCGAAAATATCTGAAGCCGACCTTGCCGCCGGCGCCATGCACCGGCGGGCGTGGCTCATCCTGCGGATGAGCCTGATTCGAGGCCTCCGGCGGGGATATTTTTGAACAGAAGAAGGGGGCGGGATGGAAAAGGTTGTGGTGATTGGCGCCGGGCAGGCCGGGGCCTCTCTGGTGGCCAGGCTGCGGGCGTCGGGCTTTGACGGCCGGATAACCCTGATCGGCGAGGAGCCCTTCGCCCCCTATCAGCGCCCGCCCCTGTCCAAGGCCTATCTGCTTGGCGAGATGGAGCGCGAGCGGCTGTTCCTGCGCCCCGAGGCGTTTTATGCCGAGCAGGAAATCGACCTGCGCCTTGGCACCGCGGTCAGCGCCATCGACCCGGCGGCCCGGCGCGTGGAGCTGGAAGGCGAGACCCTGACCTATGACGCGCTGGCCCTGACCACCGGCGCGGCGCCGGTGCACCTGCCGGCGGCGATCGGCGGGGCGCTGGACGGGGTGCACGTGGTGCGCAGCCTTTCCGATATCGACCGGATGCAGCCGGAATTTGCCGCCGGTCGGCGGGTGCTGATCGTTGGCGGCGGCTATATCGGCCTTGAGGCGGCAGCGGTGGCAGCGAAAAAGGGCCTTGAGGTGACCCTGGTCGAGGCCGGCGAGCGCATCCTGCAACGGGTCGCCTCGCCCCGGACCTCGGATTATTTCCGCGATCTGCACCGCCGCCACGGGGTCGATCTCCGCGAGCGGGTCGGGCTGGAAACGCTCACCGGCGCGGGGCATGTCAGCGGCGCGCGGCTGAGCGATGGCAGCGCGCTTGAGGTTGATTTTGTCATTGTCGGCATCGGGGTTCGCCCCGCGACCGCCCTGGCCGAGGCGGCCGGGCTGGCCCTTGAGAACGGTATCCGGGTGGACGCGCTGGGGCGCACCAGCGACCCGGCAATCTGGGCCGCCGGCGATTGTGCCTCGTTTCCCTGGCAGGGGGGGCGGATCCGGCTTGAAAGCGTGCCCAACGCCATCGACATGGCCGAGGCGGTGGCCGACAACATGCTGGGCGCGGACAGGCCCTATGTGGCGCGGCCGTGGTTCTGGTCGGACCAGTACGATGTGAAGCTGCAGATGGCCGGGCTCAACAGCGGCTATGACACGGTGGTGGAGCGGCCCGGCACCGCCCCCGGCGCGGTGAGTTTCTGGTATTTCCAGGCAAGCAGGCTGCTGGCGGTGGAGGCGATGAACGAGCCGCGCGCCTATATGGTTGGCAAGCGGTTGATCGAGGCCGGCGCAAGCCCCGACAAGGCCGCCGTTGCCGACCCGGGGACCGACCTCAAGGCCTTGATGTAAATGCGAATTATCGCCGGCAAGTTTCGCGGCACCCGGCTGGCCACGCTGGGCAAGGGCGATCTGGCCGCGCATCTGCGCCCCACCACGGACCGGGTCCGCGAGAGCCTGTTTGCCATGCTCGAAGGCGGGCGGTTCGGGGCGCCGATCGAGGGGGCGCGGGTGCTCGACCTCTTTGCCGGGACCGGCGCGCTCGGGCTGGAGGCCCTGTCGCGGGGCGCTGCATCGGCAAGCTTCGTGGAAAACGGGCGCAAGGGGCAGGCCCTGATCCGCGAGAACATCGCCAGGTGTCGCGCCGGGGGGCAGGCCCGCCTGATCGGTCGCGATGCCACCCGGCCGGGGCGCGCCGAGGCCGGGCATGAGCTTGTCTTTCTCGATCCGCCCTATGGCAAGGCCCTGGGCGAGGCCGCGCTGGCGGCGGCGCGCAAGGGCGGCTGGATCGCCCCCGGCGCGCTCGTGGTCTGGGAGGAGGGCGCGGCGATTACCCCGCCGGAGGGGTTTGAGCCCCTGGAGGCGCGCCGCTTTGGCAGCACCGTGATCACGTTCCTGCGCGCGCTCTGATCTGCGCTCTTTTCCCGCTTGACTTTCGCCGCAGGCACCCGCCAACTGGCGGATCAAACCAGCACATCCAGGGAGGATTGAATGAGAAATCTGTTTGTCGTCGGCGCCCGCGCCTTGGGCGGCGCGCTGATCGCCAGCGTGGCGCTTTCCGCCGCTTATGCCGAAGAAGTGAAGATCGGCGTTCTGCTGGGCTTTACCGGCCCGGTGGAAAGCATGATCCCCAACATCGCCGCCGGGGCCGAGCTTGCCATGCAGGAAGTCAGCGATTCCGGCCTGTTTCTGGGCGGCGATACCGTGGTGCCGGTACGCGCCGATTCCACCTGTATCGACAACAACGCCGCAACCGCCGCGGCCGAGCGGCTGATCACCTCTGACGGGGTGGCGGCGATTGTCGGCGCCGATTGCTCCGGCGTCACCGGCGCGGTGGTGGCCAATGTGGCGGTGC
>CAZPDV010000014.1:0-15323 GCA_964585355.1 uncultured Aliiroseovarius sp. | reverse complement strand
CCTGGTGCAGAATCTTCAGGATCTCCGCCGGGCTGCGCTGATCCAGACCGGCCGCCGCCGGATGGATCGTTTCGGTGGCTTGGTGGGCCAGCGCGGCATAGTGCATTCCTGATTCCCCCCCCAGCGTTCACTACGATCATAATGCCAATACAATACCGTATGTCCAGATTTTTTTGTGCAGCCCAGGTTTTCGCGAACAATTAGCCGATTCCACCTTTTCTTCTGTCTTTATGGTATTGTATGGGTATTATATGACTCACGATACCTCATACCTGATTGGCGTTGATGGAGGCGGCACTGGCTGTCGGGTGCGACTGGAAAGTGCCGACGGGCAGGTTCTGGCCGAGACGCGTGGCGGTCCGGCCAATGTCACCAGCGATTTCGTGACTGCGCTGGGCAATATCAACACCACCATCACCGCTGCATACGAACAGGCCGGGCTGGAGCCCGAGCGTCATCATCGCGATGTCGCATGGTTGGGGTTGGCGGGGGCTGCAACCGGCGAGAATGCGGCCCGCCTGACCCGCGCGCTCGGCTTTGCCAGGGCGCGTGTCACCACCGATTGCGTGACTACGGTGGAGGGGGCGCTTGGCGGCAAGGATGGGCTGGTGGCAATGCTCGGCACCGGCTCGTTCTTTGTGCGCAGGGTGGACGGGCAGGACCGGCGGATTGGCGGTTGGGGCTATCAGCTGGGCGACGAGGCTGGCGGCGCCTGGCTTGGCCGGGCTTTGCTGACGCGGGTTCTGCACGCTCAGGATGGGCTGGTGCCGCATTCGCCCCTGACCGAGGCGATCCTTGCGCGTTTTGGCGGCGGCGATGCCATCGTCAGTTTTGCTCAACGCGCCGCGCCCGGAGAAATTGCCCGGCTGGCCCGTGATGTGGCGGAAGCAGAGGGAGATGCCGCCGCCGAGGCGATCCTGTCCGATGCGGTAAACCTGATCACGATTCGGCTGAAGGCACTGGACACCGGAAAGGGGCCGTTCTGCCTGTTGGGGGGGCTGGCCGGGGTTTATGAATCGCGTATACCCGAGAAATACCGAGAGCGCCTGGTGCCCCCCCTGGGCGATGCGCTTTCCGGCGCGCTTTCTTTGGCACGACGTAAATTGCTTGCGGTTGAGGTGGTGCCATGAACATGCGCGATCTGCTCGATCCTGCCGGGTGGCTCACCAGCCATGGCGGCCCGCGCTATCAACAGCTTTTCCGCCGTCTTGAAGGCGCCATTCGCTCGGGTGCGTTGCCGCCGGGCACTGCCTTGCCGCCCGAGCGCGACATTGCCGACATGACCGGGCTTTCGCGGGTGACCGTGCGCAAGGCGATGCAGCCGCTGGTCGAGGCAGGTCTGATTACCCAACGACGCGGATCAGGCACTATCATTGCCGAACGCGTGCCCAAGGTCGAGCAATCCCTGTCGATCCTCACCAGTTTTACCGAGGATATGGCCCGGCGCGGTTTGCGGGCCGGGTCGCGTTGGCTTGAGCGCGGGATTTTCCCCCCATCGCCCGAGGAAATGATGGCGCTGGGCCTCGCTGCCGATGCGCAGGTTGCCCGTATCACCCGGCTGCGCCTTGCCGGGAGCGAGCCGATGGCGATCGAACGCGCCTCGCTGCCGTTTGATGTATTGCCCGATCCGGCAGTGGTCGAGACCTCGCTTTACCAGGTGCTGGAGCGCGACGACCACCGGCCAGTGCGTGCCTTGCAGCGGATTTCCGCGATAAATCTTGCCGAAGACGATGCCGATCTTTTGCATGTGCGCACAGGTGCGGCCGGGCTGAAGATCGAGCGGACCTCTTATCTGCCCGGCGGCCGGGTGGTGGAGTTCACCCGCTCGATCTATCGCGGCGATGCCTATGATTTCGTGGCCGAGCTGCGCATAGCGAGGGAGTAGCGCGATGACAAATGTGACCCAAATGCACCGGGAAATTGCCGAAATACCCGAGGCGGTGGCCCGGCTCATGGAAGATGGAAAGGCGGCGCGCGAGAAAGCGGCTGCGGCCGCGCGGGCGGTTGACCCGGCCTTTCTGGTCTCTGTGGCGCGGGGCTCTTCGGACCATGCCGCGACCTATCTGAAATATGCGTCCGAACTGCTGCTGGGCTTGCCGGTGGCCTCGGTCGGGCCGTCGGTGGCCTCGGTTTACCATGCCCGGCTGCGGCTGGCCGGTGCGCTTTGCCTGACCATTTCGCAATCGGGGCAAAGCCCGGATATCGTCGCCATGACCCGCGCGGCGGTGCGCGACGGGGCGCAGGTTCTGGCCATTACCAATGACCCGCAGTCGCCGCTGGCGCAGGCCGCTGATACCACGTTGCTGCTTCATGCCGGGCCGGAGCTGTCGGTGGCCGCTACGAAAACCTTTGTTACCTCGGTGGTGGCGGGGCTCGCCTTTCTTGCCGAATGGGCTGAAAATGAGGCTCTAACCGCCGCATTAGAGACACTTCCCGGCCACCTGGCCCAAGCCACCAGCATCGACTGGCCGGACCTGCGCGCAGCCCTTGAGGGGCGTTCGTCTCTCTTCACCCTCGGGCGCGGGCCTTCCTGGGCCATTGCCGGCGAGGCGGCGCTCAAGCTCAAGGAGACCTGCCAGCTGCATGGCGAGGCCTATTCCTCGGCCGAGATCCTGCATGGCCCGGTCTCGATCGTTGGCGAGGGCTTTCCGGTGCTGGCCTTTGCGGTTGGCGATGCCGCGGAAACCGGCCTGGCAGAGGTTGCCGACAGGATCGCCGAGATGGGCGCGCAGGTTTTTGTGACCTCGGACCTCGTGCGCCGGGCGCATCGCTTGCCGCATATTCGCACCGGTCACCCGTTGACCGACCAGTTGGCCCTGATCGTATCGTTTTACGCCATGGTTGAACGGCTGGCCGTGGAGCGCGGCATCAACCCGGACACGCCCCGGCATCTCAGGAAAGTGACGGAGACGGTATGACTGACAGCACAGCTTATATGGGGGCCGCCATTTTTGACGGTACCACGCTTTTTCAGGACCACGCGCTGGTGGTCGAGGGGGCGAGGATTGCGGCGCTGGTGCCGGTTGCCGAGGTTCCGGCCGATGCCAGAAGGCAGCGCCTGGGTGGCGGCACGCTGGTGCCGGGCTTTGTCGATTTGCAGGTGAATGGCGGCGGCGGTATTCAGCTCAATGCCGATCCCAGCGTCGAGGCCCTGAAAACCATCGCCGCGGCACATCTGACGCTGGGCACCACCGCCCTGTTGCCGACCCTGATCACCGACACCCCGGACAAGACGCGCGCGGTGATTGATGCGGTTGCGCAGGCCGTGGAGGAGGGGGTGCCGGGCATTGCCGGGCTGCATCTGGAGGGGCCGCACCTTTCGATTGCGCGCAAGGGGGCGCATGACCCGGCGCTGATCCGGCCGATGGAGGCGGAGGATCTTGCGCTGCTGATCGAGGCAGCCGGGCGGTTGCCGGCGCTGATGGTGACGGTGGCGCCCGAAAACGTGACCGTCGAACAGGTACGCGCGCTGGCCGATGCCGGCGTGGTGGTCTCGCTGGGTCATTCCGATGCGCCGTTTCAGACCTGTGTCGAATATGCCGCCGCCGGCGCACGGGTTGCCACCCACCTGTTTAATGCCATGAGCCAGCTTGGAAGCCGGGCGCCGGGCCTTGTTGGCGCGGCGTTGCAGACCGGCGGGCTGTCGGCCGGGCTGATTGCGGACGGGGTGCATGTGGATCCCGCGACCATCGCCATTGCCCTGCGCGCCAAGCGGGGGCCGGGCGGGAT
This sequence comes from uncultured Aliiroseovarius sp., assembly GCA_964585355.1. Taxonomy (GTDB): domain Bacteria; phylum Pseudomonadota; class Alphaproteobacteria; order Rhodobacterales; family Rhodobacteraceae; genus JAAEUB01. The sequence continues at coordinate 11,594 of CAZPDV010000014.1, read as the reverse complement.
TTTCCTGGTCACCGATGCCATGGCGCCTGCCGGTACGGAGATGGAGAGCTTTACCCTTGAAGGCCGCACCATTCGGCGGGAAAACGGTCGCCTGACGCTTGAGGACGGCACGCTTGCCGGGGCCGATCTTGAGCTTGCCAGCGCCATCCGGCTGATGGTCGAGCAGGTCGGGCTGGACCTGACGGAAGCGCTGACCATGGCCACGTCGCGCCCGGCCGGGCTGATGGGGTTGGCGCATGGGGCGCTGAAACCCGGCCGCGCCGCCGACTTTGTTGCGTTGAATGACAAGCTGGAAATTTCCGCGATCTGGAAGGACGGGCGGCACGTTACGCGCTGAGCCGGATCACGCCACGATATGCACATCCACCCCGTGCTGTGCGCAGATCTGTGCCAGCGGGCCGGGCAGGGGTTGATCGGTGAAAAAGGCATCAATGTCGCGCATATGGCCGATTCGCACCGGCGCCGAGCGGTCAAGCTTGGTTGCATCCGCCACCAGAAAGACCTTGCGCGCATTGGCGATGATCGCCTGGGCCACCCGCACCTCGCGATAGTCGAAATCCAGAAGCGAGCCGTCCTCGTCAATGGCCGAGACCCCAATCACCGCATAATCGGCCTTGAATTGCTGCACCATGTCCAGCGTCGATTCGCCCACCAGCCCGCCATCGGTGCGGCGCAGCATGCCGCCGGTGACCATGACCCCGCAATCGGGGTTGGCGGCCATGATGTTGGCCACGTTGAGGTTGTTGGTGATGACCAGGATATCGCGCCGCTGCCCCAGCGCCTGGGCCACGGCTTCGGTGGTGGTGCCGATATTGATGAACAGCGAGGCGCCGTCCGGGATCCTCTCGGCGCAGTGCCGCCCGATCGCCCGCTTGGCCTCGCGCGCGATGCTCTTGCGGGCCTCGTAAGCGGTGTTGGCGACGCCCGATTGCAGCACCGCCCCGCCATGCACCCGGGTCAGGTGACCCTCGTCGCACAGATGGTTGAGGTCACGGCGGATGGTCTGCGGCGTGACCGACAGCATCTCGGCCAGTTCCTCGACCGCGACCCGGCCGGAGCGGCGCACCGAGGCAAGGATCTCCTTCTGGCGAAATGTCAGGCTCACGTCAGGCTCCGGTGGTCTGAAACAGCATGATCGTTCTGCCATCGGCGCGCGAAATGGTCAAGAAATCCGCGCAAAACGAAAATAAATCGAACATTGTGAAATAAGATTGACTCGAAACGAAAACGAGTCGAAGCTGCACGCAGAATTTTCAACCGGGAAGAGATGTGGGCGAGGACGCGTTCGACATATTCGTGATTGGCGGCGGGGTGAATGGCTGCGGCATCGCCCGCGATGCGGCCGGGCGCGGGCTCAAGGTCGCGCTGGCCGAGATGGGCGACCTTGCCTCGGGCACGTCGTCGGCCTCGACCAAGCTGTTTCACGGGGGCCTGCGCTATCTTGAATATTACGAGTTTCGGCTGGTGCGCGAGGCGCTGATCGAGCGCGAAGTGCTGTTGAAGAACATGCCGCATATCTCGTGGCCGATGCGCTTTGTGCTGCCCTTGCACAAGGACATGCGCCCGGCCTGGCTGATCCGGCTGGGTCTTTTCATCTATGACCATCTGGGCGGGCGCAAGATATTGCCGCCGACGAAAACCCTGGACCTGCGCCGGGATGTGGTTGGCAAGCCATTGAAACCATTTCTGAAAAAAGCGTTCGAGTATTCCGATTGCTGGGTGCAGGATGCCCGCCTGGTGGTGCTCAATGCCGTGGATGCCAAGGCGCGCGGCGCCGAAATCATGACCCGGAGCAAGGTGATCGCCGCTCGCCGCGACGCCGATGGCTGGCAGGTTACGGTTGAGCAGGGCGGCGGGCAGAAGACCCTGCGCGCGCGGGTGCTGGTCAATGCCGCCGGCCCCTGGGTGGCGCATGTACTGCATGATACGCTGGGCCTGGATAGCGGTGAAAACGTGCGCCTGGTGCGCGGCAGTCACATCGTCGTGCGCAAGCTGTTCGACCATGACAAGGCATATTTCTTTCAGGGCGCCGACAACCGGATCATCTTTGCCATTCCCTATGAGGGCGATTTTACCCTGATCGGCACCACCGATGTGGATCAGCCGGATATTTCGCCGCCGGTCTGCACCCCGGAAGAGGCGCAATATCTGTGCGATTTCGCGTCCGAATATTTCAAGCGCCCGGTCAAGACCGAGGATATCGTCTGGACCTATTCCGGCGTGCGGCCGCTTTATGACGATGGCGCCTCGTCGGCGACCGAGGCGACCCGGGATTATGTGCTCAGGGTCGATGCCGACGGTGCGCCGCTTCTGAACGTGTTTGGCGGCAAGATCACCACCTATCGCCGTCTGGCCGAGGCCGCCCTGGCCAGGCTGTCGCCGTACCTGCCGGGTGCCGGAGAGCCATGGACCCACGACGCACCGCTGCCCGGCGGCGACTTTCCCCATGACCAGGCGCCGCGCCTGATCGAGGAGCTGACGGCGGCCTATCCGTTTCTTGACCGGGCCGAAGCCACCCGCCTGATCCGGGCCTATGGCACCGATGCCGCGCGCCTGCTGGGCGATGCCCGCAGGCCTGACGATCTGGGTCAGCATTTCGGCGCCGGGCTTTACGAGGCGGAAGTGCGCTGGCTGACCACGCGCGAATTCGCCCGGACCAGCGATGATATCCTGTGGCGCCGCAGCAAGCTGGGCCTGAAAATCGGGCCCGAAGGCGTGGCGGCGCTGGAGGCCTGGCTGGCTGAACACGAGGCAGGGCGAGCTGTCACCAAAGCGTCATGAAAGCGCGTTAGAACCAAACCGAACCTGAAACCGAAAAGGGAGAAAACACCATGAAACTGACAGGATATATCCTGGGCGCGATCACCGCGGCATCGTTTGCCGGCGTGGCCCAGGCGCAGACCGAGATCCAGTGGTGGCACGCCATGGGCGGCGCCAATGGCGAGCGCGTGGACAAGATCGCCGCCGATTTCAACGCCTCGCAGAGCGAGTACAAGGTGGTGCCGTCCTACAAGGGCAACTACACCGAAACCATGACTGCGGCGATTGCCGCCTTCCGCGCTGGCGAGCAGCCCGACATCGTGCAGGTGTTCGAGGTCGGCACCGCCACCATGATGGCCGCCAAGGGTGCGGTCTATCCGATTACCCAGCTGATGGCCGATGCCGGGATGGAATTCGACCAGTCCAAGTACCTGCCCGCCGTGGTCTCCTATTACCAGACCCCGGAAGGCGACCTGCTGTCGATGCCGTTCAACTCTTCGACCCCGGTGCTGTGGTACAACAAGGATGCCTTCGCCAAGGCCGGGATCGAGCACCCGCCAACCACCTGGGATGAGGTCAACGCGGCCGCAGAAAAGCTGTTGGCCAGCGGCATGACCTGCGGCTATTCCTTTGGCTGGCAGTCCTGGGTGATGCTCGAGAACTACTCGGCCTGGCACAACCTGCCCTTCGGCACCAAGGAAAACGGCTTTGCCGGGCTCGACACCCGCTTCGTGTTCAACAACGATGCCGTGGTCAACCGGCTTCAGTCGATTGCCGACAGCCAGGAGGCCGGGATCTTCAAGTATGGCGGTCGGCGCGGCGACAGCCTTTCGCTGTTCACCTCGGGCGAATGTGGCATGTGGATGAACTCCTCGGCCTATTACGGCTCGATCAAGAAGCAGGCCGAGTTCGACTTCGGTCAGACCATGCTGCCGCTGGATACCGACGTGGCCAAGGCGCCGCAGAACTCGATCATCGGCGGCGCGACCCTGTGGGTGCTGCGCGGCAAGCCGGCCGAGAATTACAAGGGCGTTGCGGCGTTCATGAAGTATCTGTCCTCGCCGGAAGTGCAGGCCTGGTGGCACCAGGAGACGGGCTATGTGCCGATCACCACGGCCGCCTATGAGCTTTCCAGGGAGCAGGGTTTCTATGAGGCCAATCCCGGCACCGACACCGCGATCAAGGAGCTGAGCCTGAACCCGCCGACCCCCAATTCGCGCGGTCTGCGGTTTGGCAATTTCGTGCAGGTCCGCGATATCATCAATGAAGAGATGGAAGCGATCTGGGCCGGTCAGAAGACGGCGCGCGAGGCCATGGACTCGGCGGTCGAGCGCGGCAATGCGCTGCTCGCGAAGTTCGAGCGCGCCAACAAGTAAGCAAGGCGCCGGCCCCCTGCCAGCGGGCGGGGGGCCGGGTTTTCGGGGGGTCTCATGCTCAAACGCGTGCATTTTCAGCCGTCGGTCCTGCCCTATCTTCTGGTGGCGCCGCAGATCATCATCACGCTGGTCTTTTTCATGTGGCCGGCGGGGCAGGCGTTGTATCAATCCTTCCTGGTGGAAGACGCCTTTGGCCTGTCCACCGAATTCGTCTGGTTCGACAATTTTCGGGCCCTGCTTGATGACCCCTATTACATCGCGTCGTTCAAGCGCACCGCGATCTTTTCATTCTCGGTTGCCGGGCTGGCCATGGGTATTGCGCTGGTGCTGGCGGCGATGGTTGACCGGATCAGGCGCGGGATCTTCACCTATCGCACCCTGCTGATCTGGCCCTATGCGGTGGCGCCGGTGCTGGCCGGCGCGCTGTGGGTGTTCATGTTCGACCCGACCCTGGGCATCCTGGCCTATGCGCTCAAGGCGCTGGGCGTGGACTGGAACCACAAGCTCAACGGCAACCAGGCGATGCTGCTGGTCATCATCGCCGCGACCTGGAAGCAGATTGCCTATAATTTCCTGTTTTTCGTGGCCGCCATTCAGAGCATCCCCAGATCGCTGATCGAGGCGGCGGCGATCGACGGCGCCGGGCCGTTCCGGCGGTTTGTGACCATCATCGTGCCGCTGATTTCGCCGACCACGTTTTTCCTGCTGGTGATCAACATCGTCTATGCCTTTTTCGACACGTTCGGCATCGTGCATGCCATCACCCAGGGCGGCCCCAACAAGGCGACCGAGATCCTGGTTTACAAGGTCTGGTACGACGGCGCGGTGGCGATCGACCTGGGCAGTTCGGCCGCCCAGTCGGTGGTCCTGATGACCATCGTCATCATCCTGACCGTGATCCAGTTTCGCTATATCGAACGCAAGGTGGAATACTGATGATCGAGAACCGCCCCCTGACCCGTTTCATCGCGCATCTGGTGCTGATCCTGGGTGTTGCCATCGTCGCCTTTCCGATCTGGATCACCTTCGTTGCCGCCACCCATGACGCGGTGCGCATGACCCGGGTTCCGCTGCCGCTCTTGCCCGGAGACCAGTTTTTCGTGAACCTGAAAACCGTGCTTTTCAAAGGGGTTGGCGGAGAAAATGCGACGCCGGTCTGGCTGCTCATGACCAATTCCCTGATCGTGGCGATGATGATCGCGGTGGGCAAGATCGTGATCTCGCTGCTGTCGGCCTTTGCCATCGTCTATTTCCGTTTTCCGTTCCGCATGGGGTTCTTCTGGATGATCTTCATCACCCTGATGCTGCCGGTCGAGGTGCGGATCTTTCCGACCTTCGAGGTGGTGTCCAATCTGGGGTTGCTCAATTCCTACTGGGGCATGTCGATCCCGCTGATTGCCTCGGCCACGGCGACATTCATGTTCCGCCAGGTCTTTCTGACCATCCCCGACGAAATGCTCGAGGCGGCGCGGGTGGACGGCGCCGGGCCGATGCGGTTTTTCTGGGATATCCTGCTGCCGCTGAGCCGCACCAACATCGCGGCGCTGTTCGTGATCCTGTTCATCTATGGCTGGAATCAGTATCTGTGGCCGCTGCTGATCACCACCGATTCCGGCTATTTCACCGTGGTGGTTGCGATCAAGCAGATGCTTGAGGCGGCCGAGCAGGCGCCCGACTGGCACCTGATCATGATGACCGCGCTGCTGGGCATGTTGCCGCCGATCGTGGTGGTGCTGAGCATGCAGAAGATGTTCGTCAAGGGCCTGACCGAGACCGAGAAATAAGAGGAGCCGAAGATGGCTGAAATCACCCTTTCGGGGATCAAGAAGGCATATGGCAAGACCGAGGTGATCCACGGCATCGACTGGAGCATCCGCGACGGCGATTTCGTGGTGATCGTCGGCCCGTCGGGCTGTGGCAAGTCCACGCTGCTGCGCATGATCGCCGGGCTTGAGAGCATCACCGAGGGCGAAATCCGCATTGGCGGGCGCCGGGTGAACGAGCTTGAGCCCTCGGCCCGCGATATCGCCATGGTGTTTCAGAATTACGCGCTCTATCCGCATATGACGGTGTACAAGAACATGGCCTATGGGCTGAAGCTGATGAAGCTGCCCAAGGACGAGATCGAGGCGCGGGTGCAGAAGGCGGCGGGCATTCTCGAGCTGGAGCCCTATCTTGACCGCCTGCCGCGCGAGCTTTCCGGCGGCCAGCGTCAGCGCGTGGCCATGGGGCGCGCCATCGTGCGCGAGCCGGCGGTGTTCCTGTTTGACGAACCGCTTTCAAACCTCGATGCCAAGCTGCGGGTGCAGATGCGGCTCGAGATCAAGAACCTGCAGGCCGAGCTGGGCATTACCAGCGTCTATGTGACCCACGATCAGGTCGAGGCCATGACCCTGGGCGACCAGCTTGCGGTGCTCAATGGTGGGCATGTGGAGCAGCTGGGCTCGCCGATCGAGATTTACGAGCGCCCGGCTTCGGTCTTTGTCGCGGGCTTTATCGGCTCGCCGTCGATGAACCTGATCGACGGGCGGCTGGACGCGGCCGGCGCACAGGTGACCCTGCCGGATGGCAGCGCAATCGCGCTCGACCATCCCCGCCCGGACATGGCCGACAAGCCGGTGGTGTTCGGCGTCCGGCCCGAGCATTTCACCACCACGCCCGATGGGGGCGGCCTGCCGCTCAGGGTCGGGGTGGTCGAGCAGCTGGGCGCCGACACGCTGGTGCATGGCACCCTGGGTCAGAGCCAGGTGCCGCTGGTGCTGCGGCTTGAGGGGATCCACCGGGTCGCCGCTGGCGAGGAAATGGCGCTGGGCGTGCCGGCCAGTGGCATGCATGTTTTCGACAAGGCCACGGGCAAGCGGCTCGCCTGAGCCGCCCGCCTACCACTTGCGCTCGAATTTCTGGCGCAGATAGATGGCGATGGCGTTCATCACCACCAGAAAGCCCAGCAGCACCAGGATCGCGGCCGAGGTGCGCGAGGCAAAGCCGCGCTCGGGGCTGTCGGCCCACATGAAGATCTGGGTCGGAAGCGCGGTGGCGCTGTCGAACGGGCTGGAAGCGGCCGAGGTGATGAAGGCGTTCATGCCGATCAGCAGCAGCGGCGCGGTCTCGCCCAGCGCTTGCGCCAGCCCGATGATGGTGCCGGTCAGGATGCCGGGCATGGCCAGCGGCAGAACATGCTGAAACACCACCTGCTGGCGCGAGGCACCCAGGCCCATCGCCGCCTCGCGGATCGAGGGCGGCACCGCCTTGAGCGCGGCGCGGGTGGCGATGATGATGGTCGGCATGGTCATCAGGGCAAGCGTCAGCCCGCCCACGAAGGGCGCCGAGCGCGGCAGGCCGAACCAGCCGATGAACACCGCCAGCGCCAGCAGGCCGAACACCACCGAAGGCACTGCGGCTAGGTTGTTGATATTCACCTCGATAAAGTCGCTCAGCCGGTTTTTCGGTGCAAATTCCTCAAGATAGATCGCGGCGCCGATGCCCAGCGGAAACGAGATCAGAAAGCAGGTCAGCAGCGACCAGAACGACCCGACCAGCGCGCCCTTGAGCCCGGCCAGCTCGGGAAAGCGCGAATCCGCATTCAGGAAAAGCGCCCGGTTGAACGGTTTGGAAATGGCGCCCTGCCGCACCAGCGCGTCAAGATATCCGATCTGCGCATCTTTCAGGCGACGAAATTCCTCGGGCGTGTTGCGGTCGATCAGGCCCTTGTAGAGTTGATCGTAAGGGTCCGAAACCGGCACGGTCAGGGTCACGTTCTGACCGATCAGCGCCGGATTTTTCACCACCATGTCGCGCAGGGTGAACTGCGCCCCTTTCGACAGGATGCCAGAGACCTGGCGCCGGGTGGCGCGGTCGGACATGTCCGCTTCGGGCAGCATTTCGCCCAGCGCGGCGGTCAGCACGTTCTTGAACTTGCCCCTGGGCAGGCGCTCGGGCTTGATCAGCGCCGGGTCGAGATAGACCTGCAGGGTGACATGGGTCTGGGTGAAGGCCTGCCAGCCGCTTGAGACCAGCGAGGCCACCAGGGTGAACAGCATGGCAAAGGCGATGGAGATGGCGCCCAGCCCCAGCAGCTTGAGCCGGGTCTGCCGCCGCCGCCGGCGTTTGAGCGAAGCGCCGACCAGGGCGGCGATGTTCTTGCCGTCGGCAAGGCGGGAGGGGGGGGTTCTGTCGGTCATGTCCGGGCCTCAATCATAGGCTTCGCGGTATTTGCGCACGATACGCAGCGCCGCGACATTGATCATCAGGGTAACAAGGAAAAGCATCATGCCCAGCGCAAAGGCGGCCAGGGTCTTGGGGTTGTCAAAGGCGGTGTCCCCGATCAGCAGAGTGACGATCTGCACCGTGACGGTGGTCACGCTGTCCAGCGGGTTGATGGTCAGCTTGGCGATCAGGCCAGCGGCCATCACCACGATCATGGTCTCGCCAATGGCGCGGCTCACCGCCAGCAGTACGCCGCCCATGATCCCCGGCAGGGCGGCGGGAAACAGCACCGTGGTCATCATCTCGCCCCGGGTGGCGCCCAGCCCCAGCGCCCCCTCGCGCAGCGCCTGCGGCACCGCCGACAGCGCATCGTCGGTAAAGGAGGAAATGAATGGAATCAACATGATACCCATGACCCCGCCGGCCGCCAGCGCGGTGTTTGGCGCCACCTCGATACCCAGGTTTGCCCCCAGAGCGCGGATCGCCGGCGCCACCACCAGCACCGCGAAAAAGCCATAGACCACGGTCGGCACCCCGGCCAGGATTTCCAGCACCGGCTTGACCACGGCGCGCAGTTTTTCGGGGGCGAATTCGTTCAGGTAGATCGCCGACAACAGCCCGACCGGCACCGCCACAAGCAGCGCCACCGCCATGATGACCAGCGTGCCGACAAGGACCGGGATCCAGCCGAAAGCGCCGGCGGCGGCGACCTGATCGGCGCGTATGGGGATCTGCGGTTCCCAGTTCAGGCCGAAAAGAAACTCGGTCAGCGGCACTTTCTGGAAAAAATGCAGGGTCTCGATCGACAGGGAAAGCACGATGCCGATTGTGGTGAAGATCGCCACCACCGAACAGAAGATCATCAGGCCCGAGATGATCGCCTCGGCCCGCTGGCGGGCGCGAAAATCGGGGCGCACCCGCGCACGGGCAAAGCCCAGCAGCGCCAGCGCCAGCGCCGCCACCAGCCCGACCAGCAGCCAGTCCGCGCGCTGATGCAGCGCAACCAGGTGCCGGGCAGCGGTCAGCTTCCATTCTTCGGGGGTGCCAAAGACCTGGCCCTTGGCAAGCGATTTGATCTCGGACAGGACCAGCTGCCCCCCGCCATCGCCAAGGCTGTCAAGCGCGCCATCGGGCAGCCCGGCCAGCACCATGCGGTCGATCACCGGGCCTTGCAGCACCAGCCAGATCAGCGTGAAGGTCAGCACCGGGATCAGCACCATGAGCAGCGCATACAGCCCGTGATAGCCGGCCAGCGAATGCAGCCGCCGGCCACGGCTGCGGAGTGCCTTTGCCGCCTGGCGGTTGAGCGCATAGGCCGCGAGCGCGGCAAGGGTCAGCAGAAGAAAGGGAACAAGCGTCATGTTTTCGGCCTTGAAACAGGTCACCCCAGGCCTTGCGGCCTGGGGCTGGAAGGGGCCTTTGCGGCCTGGTTTCGGGGTGGATTATTCAGTGGGTTCTTCCATCGGTTTGGCGGCAAGCACATCGTCCTGAAGCTGCATCCGCAGATCGTCCGAAAGCGGCACCAGCCCACGCTCGGCCAGATAGCCATCGGGCGCCAGGGCATCGTCCGACATGTATTCCTCGATAAAGGCATCGAAGTTCGGGATCACCCCGCGATGGGCATTCTTGACATAGAAAAAGAGCGGCCGCGAGATCGGATAGCTCTTGTCGGCGATGGTGTCGGCGTTGGGGGCCACGCCTTCGACCTCGACCGCCTTGAGCCGGTCCGAGTTCTCATACAGGAAGGAATAGCCGAAAATGCCGAAGGCGTTCGGGTCGGCCTCCAGCCGCTGCACGATCAGGTTGTCGTTTTCGCCAGCCTCGACAAAGGGGCCGTCGGTGCGCATGCGCGAGCAGTTCTGCTTGATCCAGCTCTTGTATTCCTTGTGCTCCATTTCGGCCTTGCGGGCCTTGACGTAATCCAGCTGCTGACAGCCCTCGTGCATGGCCAGCTCGACAAAGGCGTCGCGGGTGCCGGAGGTCGGCGGCGGGCCATAGAACAGGATGTCGATCGCCGGGAAATCGGGGTTGATCTCGTTCCACTTGTGATAGGGGTTATCGACCCAGGCGCCGTCTACCTCGACCTGAGCGCCCAGCGCCTTGTAGATCTCCGGCAGGGTCAGATCCCAGGCAAATTCGTTGTCGCGCGACACGGCGATGGAAAGCCCGTCATAGCCGATCATGGCCTGGGTGATGTCGGTGACGCCGTTGGACTGGCACAGTTCGTATTCCGAGCGCTTCATGGCGCGCGAGGCGCCGGTCAGGTCGGGGGTCTGCTCGCCCACGCCGGCGCAGAAGATCTTCATGCCGCCGCCGGTGCCGGTCGATTCGATCACCGGAGAGGGCGCGCCGGTATTGTTCGAGAACTGCTCGGCCACGGCCTGGGTATAGGGAAAGACCGTCGAGGAACCGACCACGCGGATTTCCTCGCGGGCGGTGGCAGCGCCGGCAGTCAGCGCCAGAACCGCCAGTGCGGACAGGGGAAGCTTGGTGAAAGACATGTTGTCTCCTGCTTGGTTGATGGTCGGGGGCCGGTCAGGCCCCCGGTCTGGATGATTCCATCACACTCTTACAGGGCTTCCATGACAGTTTTGTAACAGCCTCCGTGCCGGGCGTTGGTCACGCCCCGGCCTTGAGCAGGACATCGCCAAATTCCTCGCGCAGCTTGTTTTTCAGCATTTTCCCGGTGCCGTTGAGCGGAATTGCATCGGTAAAGATCACCGCGTCGGGGATCTGCCACTTGGCGACCTTGCCTTCGTACATGGCAAGGATCTCGGCCTCGGTCGGGTCGGCGCCCTCGGCCCTGACCGCGATGATCACCGGGCGTTCGTCCCATTTCGGGTGCCGGGCGCCGATCGCGGCGGCCATGGCAACGCCCGGATGCGCCACCGCGATATTTTCCAGATCGACCGAAGAAATCCATTCGCCGCCGGACTTGATGATGTCCTTGGTGCGGTCGCGGATCACCATGTAGCCGTCCGGGTCGATGGTGGCGACATCGCCGGTGTCAAACCAGCCATCGGCGGTTGTGGCGCTTTCCTCCTTGCCGAAATAGGTATCCACGACCCAATGCCCACGGCATTGCAGCGCCCCCTGGGTGGTGCCGTCATGCGGCAGGGGGGCGCCGTTTTCATCGACGATGCGCAGGTCGATACCGAAGGGCGGGCGGCCCTGGCCCAGGCGCAGCGCCGCCATGGCCTCGGCGTCCAGCCCGGCATGCTTGGCCTTGATCTGGTTTGCGCTGCCCAGAGG
>CAZPDV010000013.1:12109-15369 GCA_964585355.1 uncultured Aliiroseovarius sp. | reverse complement strand
AGGCCGATATACTGATACTCCCCCGGTTTGATGCCGTTCTCCGGCAACAGCCCCGCCAGCAGCGGCAGCGCCCCGGCCGTGCCCGAGGTCATGAAGATCGACCTGGCCCCGGAGGCGCGCGCGGTATCGGCAATTTCCGGCAGGGCACTGATCACCCCCTTTTGCGACAGCTCAAAGCCGACCACCCCGGCAGGCGTGCCGCCGGCGCTGGCAATCGCGCGCTGAATCGCCGCCGCCCCGGCATTTTCCGCCACATCGTTGCCATGTACCACCAGAATCGGCGCCCGCCCCTGGCGCATGGCAAAACGCACCAGCCGGTTGGCGGTGTTCTGGAAGGTGTTGCCAAGGATAAAGACGTTGCCGCCGGCAATGTCGGGATTGTTCGAGAAGGCCAGCACGTTGACACCACGCCCGGCCACCGCCTTGCCCGCCGCATTGGCATTGGCGGCATAAACCGGGCCGAGGATGATCTTGGCGCCGTCCTGCACCGCCTGGCGTGCAGCCTCGGCGGCGGTGGCGGCGTCGGCGCGGGTGGCATAGACGCGCAGGTCGATGGTCACGCCGTCAAGCTCGGCCATGGCCAGCCGCGCCGCATTTTCCAGCGACTGCGCCAGCACCGCATCGGTGGCCGAGGCCGACCCCTTGGGCACCAGCAACGCCACCGGCACCGGCTTCGACGTGTTGATGCGCGGACCGCCCCCGCCCGGAAGCGCCACATCGCAGGCCGACAGAAAGACCAGCACCAGAAGCGCACTGGCAATACCCGCCAGCTTGCGCATCGACCTCAAAACAGCAAACATGCACCTATCCTCGTTCCCGGGCCCAGTCACCTGGCCCAATTCTGCCATACCGGCTTTCCGCCGCCGGGCGTTCCGGGCTATCATAAAGCGAACAGCACACAGGTCCAGCCTTGACACCCGAAATAAATCCCCTGCCCGCCGGGCTCTACCTGGTGGCCACCCCGATCGGCAATGCCCGCGACATCACCCTGAGAGCGCTGGATATTCTGGCTTCGGCCGATGTCATCGCCGCCGAAGACACCCGCACGGCCCGCAAGCTGATGCGCCTGCATGGCGTGCCGCTGGGCAATCGCCCGCTCATTGCCTATCACGACCATTCCGGCGAAGCCGGGCGCGCGGGCCTGGTCAAACTGGTGCGCGACGGCCGGTCGGTGGCCTATGTGAGCGAGGCCGGCATGCCGCTGGTGGCCGACCCCGGCTATGCCCTGGCCCGCGCGGTGACCGAAGCCGGGCTCACCGTCACCGCCGCCCCCGGCGCCTCGGCCAGCCTGACCGCGCTCAGCCTGTCCGGCCTGCCCAGTGACCGCTTCCTGTTCGCAGGATTTGCCCCGACCGGCAAAAGCGCCCGCAAGACCTGGCTGCGCGAAGTAACCAACCTGCCGGCAACAACGATCATCTATGAAAGTCCAAGGCGCATTAACCAAACATTAGATGATTTGTGCAAAATTGCCGGGGAAAATCGACACGCGGCCCTGTGCCGGGAACTGACCAAGCGATTCGAAGAGGTGCTGCGCGGCACTTTGGGTGAATTGCGCGCGCTCTTGGCTGGGCGCAGCCTGAAGGGCGAAATCGTGCTGGTGCTGGAGCGCGGCGATGCACAGGCCGATGCGATGGATATGGAGGCCGCCTTGCGACAGGCAATGCAGAGCATGAGCATCAAGGACGCGGCCCAGCATGTGGCCACCGCCTGCGGCCTGCCGCGACGCAAGGTCTATCAGGCCGCCCTGGCCATGCAAAAAGGGGATGAAGGATGAACCGGCAAAGGAATGGACGGCGCAATTATCTGGCCGGATTGGCCGCAGAAGAAAGCGTATCGCGCGACTACCAGACGCGCGGCTATCGCATTGCAGCGCGGCGCTGGCGCGGCTCGCGCGGCGAAATTGACCTGGTGGCGCGCGAAGGTGACGGGCTGGTTTTCGTCGAGGTCAAGAAAGCCCGCGATTTTGCACAGGCTGCCCAACGCCTGACCCGGGCGCAGATGCGGCGCATCTGGGGGGCGGCCTCGGAATTTCTGGCCGGAGAGCCCAATGGGCAACTGACACCGGTGCGCTTTGACGTGGCGCTGGTCAACAATGCCGGTCAGATGCAGGTGATCGAAAACGCCTTTGCGATGTAGGCACACCCCATCCGCCTCTTGTCCTCTTGCCGCATGCGGGCCATGTAGGAGGTGAAATGGGGGTAAAAATGACACGATCCTTGCGCGTAGCCATGCAGATGGACCCGATCGAACGGGTTGATATCGAGGCAGATTCGTCCTTTCGCATCATGGAAGAGGCCCAGGCGCGCGGCCACTCGCTGTTCTATTACACCCCGGACAAGCTGTTTTTTGACGAGGGCCAGGTCAAGGCGCGCGGCTGGCCGATCACGGTGCGCCGGGTGCAGGGGGACCACTTCACGCTTGGCGAGGAAGCCGAGGTGGTGCTGAGCGAGCTTGACGTGGTATGGTTGCGCCAGGATCCGCCCTTCGACATGGGCTATATCACCAGCACCCATCTTCTCGACATGATCAGGCCGCAGACACTCGTGGTGAACGATTCGTTCTGGGTGCGCAATTACCCCGAAAAACTTCTGGTTCTGGCATTTCCCGACCTGACCCCGCCCACCATGATTGCCCGCGATTTTGCCACCCTCAAGGCCTTCAAGGCGCGCCATGGCGACATCATCCTCAAACCGCTTTACGGCAATGGAGGCGCCGGGGTTTTCCGCCTGGATCCGAACGACCGCAACCTGGCCAGCCTGCATGAGCTGTTTTCCGGCATCAACAACGAACCGCTCATTGCCCAGAAATTCCTGCCCGCCGTTGCCGCCGGCGACAAGCGCATCATCCTTGTGGATGGCGAACCGGTGGGCGCCATCAACCGTGTGCCGGCGCCGGGCGAGACCCGATCGAACATGCATGTGGGCGGGCGCCCGGAAAAGGTGGGCCTGAGCGCGCGTGACCGGGAGATTTGCGCCCGAATCGGGCCGCTTCTGCGTGAAAAGGGCCAGATTTTTGTTGGCATTGACGTGATCGGCGACTGGCTCACCGAAATCAACCTGACCTCGCCCACCGGCATCCAGGAGCTTGAACGGTTTGACGGGACCAATGTCGCGGCGATGATCTGGCAGGCGATCGAGGCTCGGGTTGCGGCGACCTGAAATCACGCCCACGCAAGGACCGGATCAGTTCAGCGACCCGATGGCGAGCCGATAGCTGGCGGCCTCGGCAATATGCGGGCGCATGACCTGCGCCGACCCATC
>CAZPDV010000013.1:2452-12009 GCA_964585355.1 uncultured Aliiroseovarius sp. | reverse complement strand
CCGTCAGCGGGCAGATCCAGGTCGGTAAACGCCACCGGCGGCACCTCGATGCGCAGGTCGAACCGGTCCATCAGCGGCCCGGAGATGCGGCCCAGATATTCCTCGCCACAGATTGGCACCCGCGCACAGGCCCGCGCCGGGTCGGCCAGGTGGCCGCATTTGCAGGGATTGGCCGCCGCCAGCAACAGAAACCGGCAGGGATAGCGCACATGCGCATTGGCCCGCGCCACCACGACCTGGCCGGTCTCGACCGGCTGGCGCAGGGTTTCCAGCACCGCGCGGGAAAATTCGGGAAACTCGTCCATGAACAGAACGCCGTTATGCGCCAGCGAGATTTCGCCCGGCCGCGCACCGCGCCCGCCGCCGACGATTGCTGCCATCGAGGCGGTATGATGCGGCTCGCGGAACGGGCGCGCGCGCGGGATGCCGTCCGCCCCCAGCAGACCGGCCAGCGAATGCACCATCGAGGTCTCAAGCGCCTCGGCCGGCGACATAGGCGGCAGGATCGAGGGCAGGCGCGCGGCCAGCATCGACTTGCCGGCACCCGGCGCCCCGACAAGCAGCATGTGATGACGCCCGGCAGCGGCGATTTCCAGCGCCCGCTTGGCGCGCTCCTGGCCTTTCACCTCCGACAGATCGCGCAGGCCGGCCTCTGGCTGCACCTCGCCCGGCTCGGCCGGGGCAAGCGGCGCCTGGCCGGTAAAATGCCCGATCACCGCCGCCAGCGACGGCGCCGCCAGCACCCTGGTGGCCGCAACCCACGCGGCCTCGCCCCCGCAGGCGCGCGGGCAGACCAGAGCGCGCTCCTGCTCGGCGGCGGCCATGGCAGCAGGCAGCGCCCCGGCCACCGGCACCAGCGAACCATCCAGCGAAAGCTCCCCCAGCGCCACGGTTTCCTCGACCATATCGCGCGGCAGCACGTCGATTGCCGCCAGCAGCGCCAGCGCGATCGGCAGGTCGAAATGCGAGCCCTCCTTGGGCATGTCGGCCGGCGACAGGTTGACGGTGATTTTCCTTGACGGCAGCGCAATCGCCAGCGCGGTCAGCGCCGCCGAGACCCGGTCGCGCGCCTCTTTCACCGCCTTGTCCGGCAATCCGACAATGGCAAAGCCGGGCATGCCGGGGGTGATCGCGCATTGTACCTCGACCGGCAGCGCCTCGATCCCCTGAAACGCCACTGTGTAAGCCCGGGCGACCATTTCTGCTCCGTTAACCAACCTCTGGAAAATGGTTAACACGACGAAGGTTTAAGAAGTGTTAACGCCTCAGGCGCGCCGGTTGACCTCACGCACCCGCCATCTCTGCCCGTCAAAATCCAGCCGGGTCACCGACAGGTTGTCGATC
This sequence comes from uncultured Aliiroseovarius sp., assembly GCA_964585355.1. GTDB lineage: Bacteria > Pseudomonadota > Alphaproteobacteria > Rhodobacterales > Rhodobacteraceae > JAAEUB01. Next base: position 10,665 of record CAZPDV010000013.1, on the reverse strand, counting down.
CGCTGGGCCAGGGTCTGATACGGCGTCTGCTTCGAGGTCTGGGCCAGGGCGCGGTGCAGCTGGGTCAGTATGGTGCCGAAATGCGCAACCGCGATGATGTGGCGGGCCGGGGGGGTGCGGTTGAGCACATCGACCCAGGCGCCGCTGCGTGCCGCCACATCGTTCCAGCTTTCGCCACCGGGGGCGGCAATGTCGCCGGGATTTTCCCAGAATTGCCGCGACAGCACCGGGTCGCGGGCGGCGATTTCGGCAAATTCAAGCCCGTCCCACGCCCCGAAATCGAACTCGCGCAGCGCCCTGGCATGCGGCAGGCGCACGCGGTCGGGGCCGGTCAGCGCATCGGCGGTGGCAATCGCGCGGCCGAGGTCCGAGCTGACCAGCGCCGCACCGGCCGGAAGAAAGGCATTCAGCCGCTCAAGCGCGCCCTGGTCGGACAGGTCCGCCGGCAGATCGCGCCACCCCACCATGCCGCGCGCATGGGTCGGCCCATGGCGCACCCACCACCACGAGATCATCCGTCCGCCACCGGCAGCGCCCCCTTGAGCACCATCGGCAGCCCCGCGACCACCATCACCACCAGCCCTGCCTCGTGCGCCAGATGCCGGTTCATTTCGCCATGCGCCTGGCGAAAGGCGCGGGCGGCGGCGTTGGCCGGCACCACGCCCTGGCCCAGTTCGTTCGAGACCATGATCACCGGCGCCTTGCAGGCCTGAATTGCCTGGATCAGCCGCGTCAGCGCGGGGCCGGCGGGCTGACGGCTGGCCTGCAGGTTGGCCAGCCACATGGTGGCACAATCGACCAGCACCACCCGCCCCGGCGGCACCTGTTCCAGCACCCGCGCCAGCTCCAGCGGCTCTTCGCGCAGATCCCATCCCTGGCCGCGCCGGGCCTTGTGGGCGGCGACCTTGGCCTGCATCTCGGCATCGCCGGCCTCGGCAGTGGCGACATAGAGCCGCGCCGGGTGCCAATCACGCGCCAGGCTTTCGGCAAAATCCGACTTGCCGGAGGCGGCCCCGCCCAGAACCAGGGTGAATTGTGGCAGCATGGTTGTCTCCGTTTCGCCTTTGCGGCGTGGACACATTAACCACAGCCCGCCATACTGGAGCAATGAAGAATGACCTGCCTCTGCGTCCGGTGGATGACGACATGCGGGCGCTGGCGCGCCGGTTGCTGACCACCGCGCGCTTTGCCGCCCTTGCCGTGGTTTTGCCCGAGACCGGCACCCCCTTTGTCAGCCGCATCGCGGTGGGTCTTGAGGCCGGGGGGCTGGTGGCGCTGATTTCGCAACTTGCCCGCCATACCGGCGCGCTGCGGGCCAGCCCCACCTGTTCGCTGCTTGTGGGCGAGCCGGGCGCCAAGGGCGACCCGCTGAGCCATCCGCGCCTGACCCTGCAATGCACGGCGCGTTTCGTCGGCCGCGATGCGCCGGATTTTGCGGCGCTGCGGGCAGAGTGGCTGGCCCAGCGCCCCAAGGCGAAGCTCTATGTCGATTTCGCCGATTTCAGTTTCGTGCGCTTTGCCCCGTACGAGGGCTTTCTCAACGGCGGGTTCGGGCTTGCCGCGCAACTTGCCCCGGCCGATCTGGCCATTGATCCGCCCGGCGCGGGGGCGTAGGGTCCGCCAACCCCGCCAATCATGAGGTATCAGATGCTCCGAGACAGAACGATCCTGTTGATCATCGGCGGCGGTATTGCCGCCTTCAAGTCACTGGAACTGATCCGCAGGCTGCGTGAACGCGGCGCCCGCGTGGTGCCGGTGCTGACCCGCGCGGGGCAGGAATTCGTCACCCCGCTTTCGGCATCGGCCCTGGCCGCCAACAAGGTTCATACCGATCTTTTCGACCTGACCGACGAGGCCGAGATGGGCCATATCGAGCTGTCGCGCGCCGCCGATCTGGTGCTGGTGGCGCCGGCGACGGCCGACCTTCTGGGCAAGATGGCGGGCGGGCTGGCCAATGACCTGGCCTCGACCCTGCTGATGGCCACCGACAAGCAGGTGCTGGTGGCGCCGGCGATGAATGTGCGCATGTGGCAACACCCGGCAACCCGGCGCAATGTGGCGCAGTTGAAGGCAGACGGGATCGGTTTCATCGGCCCCGATGAGGGGGAAATGGCCTGTGGCGAGTTCGGACCGGGGCGCATGGCCGAGGTGCTGGCCATTGTCGCCGCCTGCGAGGCCGCGCTGGCCCGGGGGCCGCTGGCGGGCAAGCACGTGCTGGTGACCTCGGGGCCGACGCATGAGCCGATCGACCCGGTGCGCTATATCGCCAACCGTTCCTCGGGGGCGCAGGGGGCCGCGATTGCCGCGGCCTTGCGCGACCTGGGCGCGCGGGTGAGCTTTGTCACCGGCCCGGCAGATGTGCCTCCGCCGGCGGGGGTCGAGGTGGTACGGGTGGAGACCGCGCGCGAGATGCTCAAGGCGGTGCAGGCCGCCTTGCCCGCCGACGCGGCGGTGATGGCGGCGGCGGTGGCCGATTGGCGGGTGGCCAATGCCGGGGCCTCGAAGATCAAGAAGGGGGAAAGCGGCGCCCTGCCCCGGCTGGAATTTGCCGAAAATCCCGACATTCTGGCAACCATCAGCCAGATGAAAGAGGGCCGGCCGGGGCTGGTGGTCGGCTTTGCCGCCGAGACCGACGACGTGGTGGAAAACGCCACCCGGAAGCGGGCGCGCAAGGGGTGTGACTGGATCCAGGCCAATGACGTGCGGCCGGAAACCGGGATCATGGGCGGCGATGAGAACGCGGTGGTGCTGATCACGGAAGAGGGGGCCGAGCCGTGGCCGCGCATGGGCAAGGAGGCGGTGGCCAGGCGGCTGGCGGCGCGGATTGCCGAGGCGTTGGGATAGAGGATTTCATGCCTTCGGCGAGGATATTTTCGAACAGAAGAAGGGGCGTGTGATGGCTGTTATCCTGGTGCAGCGGGTGCCGGGCGCCGATCCCGAGGTGGCGCTGCCTGTTTACGAGAGCGCCGGCGCGGCGGGGGCGGATTTGCGTGCCAACCTGCCTGAAAAGGCGCGGGCCGGCGGGCTGATGCTGGCGCCGGGGGCGCGGATGCTGGTGCCGACCGGGGTGCGGGTAGAGATCCCGCCGGGGTTTGAATGGCAGATCAGGCCGCGCTCGGGGCTGGCGCTCAGGCATGGGGTGACGCTGGTCAATGCGCCGGGGACGATTGACGCGGATTATCGCGGCGAGGTCGGGGTGCTGTTGATCAATCTGGGCGATGCGGTCTTTACCGTGGCGCATGGGGCGCGCATCGCCCAGGCGGTGCTGGCGCCGGTGGCGCAGGCGGAATTTTCCGAGGTCGGGGAGCTGGGCGAAACTGCGCGCGGCGCCAGTGGCTTTGGCTCGACCGGACAGGCATAGGAGGCGGCGATGGGTTGGATTGCAGGGCTGATCCTGCTGGGGGTGGTGGTGGCGTACGGCTTTGGCATCCGGGCCTTGCGCGCCCGCGCCCCGGTGCCCGAGACCACCCCCCAAGGCCCCTTCACCGAGGTCGAGCTGGACCGCTATGCCCGTCATATCGTGCTCAGGGAAATCGGCGGGCCGGGGCAGAAGGCGCTCAAGGATGCGCGGGTGCTGGTGGTCGGCGCCGGCGGGTTGGGGGCGCCGGCCCTGTTGTATCTGGCGGCGGCCGGGGTCGGCACCATCGGGGTGGTGGATGACGACGTGGTGGACAATTCCAACCTGCAACGCCAGGTGATCCACCGCGATGCCGATATCGGCATGCCCAAGGTCTTTTCCGCCGAGGCCACCATGCGCGCGCAGAACCCGGCCATCGAGGTGCGTCCCTATCACCGGCGGCTGGACGAGGCGAGCGCCGAGGTCCTGTTTGCCGAATATGACCTGATCCTGGAGGGAAGTGACAATTTCGATACCAAGTACATGGTCAACCGGGTTGCCGCCCGGTTGGGCAAGAAGGTGATTGGCGGCGCGCTGAGCCAGTGGGAGGGGCAGATTTCCACATGGGACGTGGCCGGCGGAGGCCCGTGTTATCAATGCGTCTTTCCCGAGGCGCCGGCGCCGGGGCTGGCGCCCAGCTGTTCACAGGCCGGGGTGGTTGGCCCCTTGCCCGGTGTGATGGGCGCGATGATGGCGGTCGAGGCGATCAAGGAGATCACCGGCGCCGGGCAGGGGCTGGCCGGGCGGCTTCTGATTTATGACGCGCTTTACGCCGAAACCCGGCTGATTGCGGTGGCAAGGCGCGCCGATTGTCCGATTTGCGGGGCCAGCTAAAGGGTGCTTGCCCTGCCGTCTGCCCGCGCCTAACCTAGGCCCGGCATATATCCATCAGGGAGAACCGAAATGAAGAAACTTGCTGTCATGGGCGCTGTTGTCGCCAGCCTTTTTGCCTTTGGCGCCAACGCCGCCAGCGATCTGCCCGATCTGGGCGGGCGCGAAGTGGTGATCGTGACCGAAAACGCCTATCCGCCGCTGCAGTTCATCGACCCGAGCAGCGGCAAGCCGATCGGCTGGGAATATGACGCCGTGGCCGAGATCGCCAAGCGCATCAACATCACCCCGGTCTATGAGACGATCAGCTGGGACGCGATGATCCCGGCGGTGAGCGAGGGCCAGTTCGACATGGGCATGACCGGCATCACCATTCGCGAGGATCGGGCCGAAAAGGTAGATTTTTCCGAACCTTACATGCGTTCAGAGATGGTCATGCTGGTGCGCGGCGACGAGGACAGGTTTGACGACGCCGCCAGTTTTGCCGCCAATGACGACCTCTTGATGGCGGCCCAGCCCGGCACCACGCCGTTTTATGTGGGCGTGTATGACGTGCTTGATGGCAATGAACAGAACCCGCGCATCAAGCTGTTCGAGACCTTCGGGGCCGGCGTGCAGGCGCTCAAGAGCGGGGATGTGGACCTGGTGCTGACCGATGGCACGGCCGGGGCCGGCTATGTGGAGGCCTCCAATGGCGGGCTCAAGATCGTGGGCGAGAAGCTGGGCACCGAGGATTTCGGATTCATCTTCCCCAAGGGCTCTGACCTGGTGGCGCCGATCAATGCGGCGATTGCCTCGATGAAGGAAGATGGCACGCTTGACGCGCTGAACAAGAAGTGGTTCCTCGACTACAAGTTCGGTCAGTAAAAGGGTTTCGCCCCGGCCGGGGCCGGGGCGACCGGCCGGGGGCACAGCCCCCGGACCCCCGGAATATTTGGCCCGCAATCAGGGGAACGCACGGGGGAAGAACACCATGATACCTTCGTCCCAACAGGACAACGATTTTCCCTGGTGGCTGGTTTTTGCCGCCGCCATTGCCGGTTACCTGATGTTTCGCGTGGTCACCGATGACCTTTACCGGCAGGTGCTTTTCACCCTTGGGCGCGGCATCAAGATCACCGTTTTCGTGACCCTGGTGGCCTTTGCCATGGCCTCGTTCATCGGCCTGCTGCTGGCCACCGCGACGCTTTCGCGGTTCGTGCTTCTGCGACAACTGGCGCGGTTTTACATCGAGATCATTCGCGGCGTGCCGATCCTGGTGCTGCTCCTTTATATCGCCTTTGTGTTTGCGCCGGCGATGGTGCATGCGGCCAACTGGCTGCTTGAGGGGGTCGGGCTCGAGCCGATGCGGGTGCGCGATTTTTCGATGATGTGGCGGGCGATCATGGCCCTGACCGTTGGCTATTCGGCCTTTCTGGCCGAGGTGTTCCGGGCCGGGCTTCTGTCGGTTGAATCGGGTCAGATCGAAGCCGCCAAGGCGCTGGGGCTGAGCGGCTGGCAGCGCTTTCGCCACATTGTCTTTCCGCAGGCGATCCGCACCATCATGCCGCCGCTGGGCAATGATTTCATCGCCATGATCAAGGATAGTTCGCTGGTCAGCGTGCTGGGCGTGCTGGACATCACCCAGCTGGGCAAGGTCACCGCGGCGGGCAATTTCCGTTATTTCGAGACCTATAACGTGGTGGCGCTGATCTATCTGATCATGACCGTGGGACTGTCGCTGGTCATGCGCCGGATCGAGGCACGCATGCGCCGCAACACGCATGGCTGAAGCGGTCAGAGGCCGGTTCTTGTCCGCTCTCCCAGGCGTTGCAACCGCCGCTCCACTTCGCGCCGCTCCCAATCCTCGCCCAGAAGCCGGTTGCGACCGAACACGCTTACGGCCTGAAAGACCATGGCGAGACCCCATCCGGCCGCGGCCCACAGGAACCAGAGATATCCGGGATTGGTGAGCAGGTTCAACGCTGCCAGAAAGGCAATGATCACGACATAGGACAGCAGGCTTATGTAAAAGCTGCGCTCTCGGCGGACCTGCCGGAGGATGGCCCGCTTTTCAGGGGGGACGTGCTGCCAGCTGTCTGCCTCTTCTTCGTCATACCAGTCATCATAGCGTTTAAGGTACCGCACATAGCGCAGGGCGGCACGGTCCTCCTCGCTCAACCCCTGGGGTGTCTTTTCGCCGTTTTCGCGGGGCTGTTCCATCGGTTTGTCGTCGTCCTCGGCCATGGAGCTATCCTTTCTCAGATCGGGAATGCTGGTTTCAAACACCGCCGCAAGACATTTCAGCGTTTCCAGGCTTGCCCGCCCGCCGCTTTCGATCCGCTGAATGGTGCGCACCGAAAGACCGGATATCTCTGCCAGTTGTTCCTGCGACCACCCGCGATCTTCGCGGAGCTTGCGTATGATCATATCACCCTCTGAAATCTTGCGATCGGATGGCCGCACTCTTGACCGATGCGCCCATCATGCCCACGTCAGGCACCCGACACAATCCCGCCACCGCGCCGCCAAAGCGCCATTTGCATGCCGATTTCCCCCCGGCGGTCGCGGCCGGGCTGGACGGACCCGCGCCCGCTCAGGCCCCCAGCAGGGTCGCCTGCACCGACTTTGACCAGCCGGCGCTCACGTGACCCGGCCCGATGATCAGCGGGCGCTTCATCAACACCGGGTATTCCAGCATCAGTGCCACCGGATCGCGCGCGCGCTCCGCTTCGGACAAGGTGCGCCAGGTAGGCGAGCGGGTGGCCAGAAAGGCCTCGCGCCCCAGCGCCTCAAGCGCCGCGCGCAACACCGCCTCGGGCACACCATCGCGGCGAATGTCCTGCACGTTGAGCGCATGGCCCGCCGCCTCCAGCGCACGCTGGGCCTTGCGACAGGTATCGCAGTTTCGCAGACAGTAGAAATCCAGTTTCATCGCATCGCTCCGCTTGTCTTCATCGCCGCCCCTGCTTTCGAGACGGATCGTCCGGGTGCGGCTGCACCCCCACCGGGTCCTTGTGAATCAGCACGTCCGACCCCGGATAGGCCCTGAGCAGGGCGCGGCGCAGCGCAGCGCCGGTCGCATGGGTTTCGTCCAGGCTCCGCGCCCCGTCAAGCTCGATATGCACGACGATGAACAGGCGCGAGCCCGAGACACGGGTCTTGAGGTCGTGAAAGCCATATACCCCCGGCCAGTCGCGCACGATCTGTTCGATCCCCGCGATCACCTCCGGGGCGGCCTGCCGGTCCATCAGCGCGTCCCACGCCCCCCGGAAGATCCGCGCGGCCCCCAGCGCCAGCATCCCCGCCGCACCCAGTGCCACCACGCTGTCCACCTGCCCCAGGTCCCAACGCGCCGAGGCCCACAGCGACACCAGCGCGCCGATATTCGGCAACAGGTCGCCCAGATAATGCAGGCTGTCCGCCCGCACCACCCGGCTGCCGGTGCGGGTGGCGACAAAGCGCTGCCAGAGCACCAGCGCGAGGGTCAGCAGGATCGACACGCCCATCACCAGCATCCCCGCCGATTGCGCCGCGATCGGGCTGGCCGCCCCCGACCAGAGCCGCACCACCGCCCCCCAGCCGATCACCAGGGCCGCAACCATGATGAACAGGCTTTGCCCCAGCGCCGCCAGGTCTTCGGCCGATGAATGGCCGAAATTGTGGTCCTCGTCGGCCGGTCGCGCCGCATACCAGATCGCCGCCAAACCGCCCAGCGAGACCATCAGATCCATCGCCGAATCCGTCAACGACGCAGCGATGGAAAGCGCATTGGTTTCGCCCAGAGCCCAGAGTTTCAGCCCGACAAGCAACACCGCCACGCCCACAGAGGCAAGACCTGCCGACAGGTTGAGCTTGTTGTTTTCGGCATCCATGATCCAGCGCTACAGGCCCCGAAGCCGATCCGCAAGCCCGAGCTGCACGGGTCCGAAGGGCAACCCCATGGCGGTGTGAACCCCCTGCTACGCGGCCCTTGCCCTTTCCCGCCCCAGTTTGTACCCAGAGT
>CAZPDV010000013.1:0-2442 GCA_964585355.1 uncultured Aliiroseovarius sp. | reverse complement strand
CCACAACAGCCCGAGGCGCGAGAATGGCGCGCCCCGCCGGTCACAGAGTTGTGCATCAATCGAGGCTGGGCATAAGGGCGGTTACTTCCGGTGATCGGGGCCGGCTTTTCCAGTTTTCCGGAAAACCGGAAAACTGGAAAACGTTTTTACCCTTCGTTAGCTTTCAGACCCAGCCGCCAGCGTCGCTCAGTCCCACCTACGCGGCCCTTGCCCTTTCCCGCCCCAGTTTGTACCCAGAGTCGAGAGGCAAGTCTGGGGGCACAATGCCAAGTTCCGACCCGAAAACGCTGGTTTCGACCGAATGGCTCGCGGCACATCTTTCCGACCCCGATCTGCGGGTGCTGGATGCCTCGTGGTATCTCCCCCAGGACGGGCGCGACCCGCTGGCCGAATATCAGGCCGGGCACATTCCCGGCGCGCGGTTTTTCGATATCGACGAGATCGCCGACCTGCGCAGCGACCTGCCGCATATGGTGCCGCCGGTAGAGAAGTTCATGTCGCGGATGCGGGCCATGGGCGTGGGCGACGGGCATCAGGTGGTGGTTTATGACGGCGCCGGGCTGTTGTCGGCGGCGCGGGTCTGGTGGCTGTTTCGATTGATGGGGCATGACGATGTGGCAGTGCTGGATGGCGGCTTGCCGAAATGGCAGGCCGAGGGGCGCCCGCTTGAGGATTTGCCGCCGGTCATTCGCGACCGGCACATGGTGGTGCGCCGGCAGAACCATCTGGTGCGCGATGTGACCCAGGTGGCCCGCGCCGCCAAGCTGGGCGACCACGAAATCGTCGATGCCCGCTCGGCCGGCCGCTTTGCCGGCGAGGCACCGGAGCCGCGCGAGGGGCTGCGCAGCGGCCACATTCCCGGCTCGAAAAACCTGCCCTTTGCCGAGCTTCTCAACAGCGACGCCACCATGAAGGACATCCCCGGCCTGCGGGCCGCCTTTGCCGCCGCCGGGGTGGATCTGAGCAAGCCGGTGATCTCCACCTGCGGCTCGGGCGTGACCGCCTGTATCATCGACCTGGCGCTGGAACGGCTGGGCCATCGCCACCATGCGGTCTATGACGGCTCATGGGCGGAATGGGGGATGTACAACGACCTGAAGGTGGAAACCGGAGCCTGAAATGTTCGAGAACCTGAAGCCACAGCCCGCCGACAAGATCATGGCCCTGATGAAAATGTACCGCGAGGATCCGCGCGCGGACAAGATCGACCTGGGCGTTGGCGTGTACAAGAACGCGGCCGGTCAGACCCCGATCATGGGCGCGGTCAAGACCGCCGAAAAGATGCTGTGGGAACTCGAGACCACCAAGACCTATACCGGCCTGGCCGGCGACCCGGCCTTCGGCCAGGCCCTGAGCGGCCTGGTCCTGGGCGACAGTATCGCGCCCGACCGGCTTGCCTTTACCGCCCAGCCCGGCGGCACCGGCGCCATTCACCAGGCGATGGAGCTGATCCGCATGGCCCGGCCGGATGCCACGGTCTGGCTCTCGAACCCGACCTGGCCCAATCACCCCTCGATCATCCGCCATGTGGGCCTGAAGATGCGGGAATACCGCTATTTCGACGACGAAACCCGCGGTCTCGATTTCCCCGGCATGATCGAGGACCTGCGCCAGGTGGCGGCAGGCGACGTGGTGCTGCTGCATGGCTGCTGTCACAACCCCACCGGGGCCAATCCGACCATGCAGGAATGGCAGGAAATCGTCCGGGTGCTGCAACAGACCGGCGCAGTGCCGATGATCGACATTGCCTATCAGGGCTTTGGCGACGGGCTGGAACAGGATGCGGCGGCCACCCGGCTGATCGTCTCCTCGGTCCCCGAGGCAATCGTCGCTGCCTCGTGTTCCAAGAATTTCGGGATTTACCGCGAGCGGACCGGCCTGTTGATGGCCACGTCCGAAAACCGCCGGGCGCGGGATGTGACCCAGCAGAACCTGACCCACCTGAACCGGCAGAACTTCTCGTTCCCGCCGGACCACGGCGCCCGGCTGGTGACCATGATCCTCGAAGATGACGGGCTGCGCGCCGATTGGGCGGCCGAGCTGGAGCAGGTGCGCACCGGCATGCTGGCCCTGCGCGAAAAGCTGGCGGCCGAGCTCAGGCGGGTGACCGGCTCCGACCGCTTCGGCTTTCTTGCCCAGCACCGCGGCATGTTTTCAAGGCTGGGCGCCCCGGCCGACAAGGTGGAAGAACTGCGCGTCAAGCACGGGATCTACATGGTCGGCGACAGCCGGATGAACATTGCCGGGCTGAACCCGAAAACGGTGACGATACTGGCCGAAGCAATCGCAGATGTGGGGCTTTGACGCCAACGCTCCCGCCCATTCTGCCCCTGACGGGGCGCAAGGCGGGTATCTTGCCATAAACAAGGCCCCCCGAACGGCTTGCCCGGGCCGACCCTCAGATCTGTTTCTCGGGCATGTGCACCACCAGCCCGTCCAGAT
>CAZPDV010000012.1:4815-15522 GCA_964585355.1 uncultured Aliiroseovarius sp. | reverse complement strand
TTTAGTTGTGTGATTTTACAAAAATTTCTTCTCAAAGTGGTAACCCTTTCTTAAGTTTTCCCCCAGCGCGGATCTGTTGCCCCTTCGGGAAAAATACGCTGGCAAAGGTCTTTCAAAACCGTCATATCCTTCCGATATTACAAATGAAGTCATTTGGAGGAATCGCATATGAAATCCATCCTCCGCGCGGGCGCTGTTCTGGCTGGTTTGGCATGTGGCGGAAGCGCTTTTGCAGGGGGCATCGGCCTTCCCGACGCGGCGACCATCCAGGCGCAGATGGCGCAGTACAAGGCCGCGAATCCCGGATCCATCTTTGCCCTGCAACCCTACCGCGCGGCCCAGGAGGCGGACGGGCCGGACGGTCTGCATCTCAAGCTGACCTCGCTCAACCCGGCGATCAATTCATGGTTCGTGCTGGAGGTGACCGCGCCCGGCTTTTTCGGGCCGGGGATACGCGCCTATCACCTGGAGAACCCGGCCCCCGACAGCTGGCAGGTTTCGCTGACCGGCGGTGCGCAGGCGGCTTTGGTGCTTGAGGGCGAGGACGGTACGCGCGTGACCTGCGCGCCGTGGCAGGGGCGCTATTCCGAGCTGGACGAAGCCGCCGACAAGCCGCTGCCCTTCGCGCCGATCTGTGGCGGGCGCATGTATCTGCGCAACAAGGTGCGCGGCTCGCGCACCAGCCGCGAGGCGGTGGCGGATTTCCTGCGCAACAACGTGGTGTTTGGCGACAGTATCGTGAACCTGATCAAGGGCTCGTTCTATGAGGATGCCTTCATGCAATCGGCCGAAACCACGGACGAGGGCGATGCCGGCGCCACGGTCGCGGCGCTGGGGCTGGCACAGCTGGCACGCCACCCGCTGATGTACACCACGCCCGGCTTTACCCTGATCGGCACCGAGGATGGCCGCATGCAGGCCGGCGCCTGGTATGCGGTGGAGAACGCCCCCGGCATCTATGCCAGCGTGATGCAGCCCGGCATGATTTCGGACCAGATCCTGAACCGCAAGGGCGAGACCAATTACCTGGACGGGGTCGAGCGCGGCGCCGACGTGCTGCTGGTGGCGTTCGACATGTCGAAATTCGATATCGGTTATGAGCTGGGCACCGACCACCCCTCGTTCGGCTGGTCGTCGCGGCCCAATGGCGCCGGGCGCGACTGGAGCATTCCCGGCCCCGACGGCTTTGACAGCCCCGCCCCCCTGGTGATGGCCGGCATGGTCAGCCCGGCCCTGACCAACCGGGTCGCCGCCACCTTTACCGGCGGGTACAAGCGCGACCACGGCGCCTTTCGCTATGGCCCGATGGCCACTTACAACCACGGCAATCACTATGGTTTCATGGTCGATGGCGTGGTCCTGTCGCGGCTGTGGCCGGATCTTGCCACCATCATCATCTGGAAGGACGGGCGCATGGAGATGCGCAAGTGGACCGAGGCCGACAATGACCACCTGGACGAGATCCGCTATGCCCGCCAGAACGGCGTGCCGCTGATCGAGCCCGACCCCAAGACCGGCGAGGGCGTGCCCGGGTCGCTGGTGCGCCAATGGGGCGCGGGCAACTGGTCGGGCTCGGCGGAAGCCAAGCTGCGCACCCTGCGCGGCGGCGCCTGCACCCGCCAGGTGGATGGGCGGCAGTTCCTGATCTATGCCTATTTCTCGACCGCAACCCCCAGCGCCATGGCCCGCACCTTTCAGGCCTATGGCTGCGACCATGCCATGCTGCTTGACATGAATTCGCAGGAGCACACCTATATGGCGCTCTATCCGCAGACCGACAGCGACTGGATCGAGACCGAGCACCTGGTGCGCGGCATGCGGGCGGTCGATCAGAAACGCCGCGATGGCACCACCATCCCGCGCTTTGTCGGTTTCGCCGACAACCGCGATTTCTTCTACCTGCTACGCAAAGAGTAACCGCCCGCATCCAAGGAGAGTTCCCATGAAAATCCGCCTTCCCGTGCTTCTCGCCCTTCTGATCGGCATCGCAAGCAGCGGGATTGGCGGCGCCCAGGCCAAGAGCCTGCGCGAATCGAACGAGGAAATGTTCCGCCAGATGCAGCGGCTGCGCGGGGTGACCGATGCGCAGATGGCGCAGATCCGCAAGATTTTTGCCGGCTCGTCGCGGATCGGCCAGGGCAATCCGGCCGTGACCCGCCACCCGATGACCCCGGAACAGGCCCAGGCCCGCCTGCCCGCCCCGGCGGCCGAATATTACCGCAACCGGCGGTTCGAGCGGATCTGCGGTGCCAGATACATGGTGCCGCTTTATGACCCGGCCACCGAGCGGCCCGAGGACGCCAAGGCCTGTGCCGACATGTTTGAATATCCGAACGTGCCGCTGGCCTATCCGGTCACCTGGGTCACCGCGCGCGAGGCGGCGCTGCTGTGCTTTGCCGAGGGCAAGCGGCTGGGCGATGCGCATGAATGGGAGGGCGCCTCGGCCGGGGCGCTGTTGCCGCCGGACTATCAGTTCGGGCTCAGCCACGGGGCCATGCGCGCCTGGCACAACAAGCACTGGGCCTTTACCTCGAATGTCTATTCGATCGGCAAATGGCGCGATGGCGTCTGCGCCACCGGCAGCTTCAAGACCCCCGGCTGCAATGGCGGCTCGTTCAGCGGTTGCGGCTCGAACACCTATCCCGCCGGGTCGTTTCCCGCCTGCAAGAGCCCGCTTGGGGTCTATGACATCGACGGCAACGTGGCCGAGCACATGAACCTGCCCATGGCGCCCGACCAGATGGCCAGCCGCGGCTCGCGCAGCCTTGGCGTGACCGAAATGAAGGGCAGCTGGTTCATCTGGGATACGGTACATGCGCATCCGTTCTGGAGCCGCTGGCGGGCGCCATTCTGGCATGGCACCAGGGTGATGTCGCGGGCCAGTCACGCCAATTACCACCTGGGGTTCCGCTGCTTCAAAAGCCTTGATTAGGCGCGTTGCGTTTGCTTGGAAGCGACACGTTCAACCAGAGGCGCCCGCATGGCGGGATGCACGGCTTGCAGCCACCCCCCCGGCCCGGCAGCGCCGGGCAGCGCCTGCCTGCCCCCCGGCAGGCGCTTTTGCGAGGTCGCGTCCGGGCGCACTGGCCGGGGGAAATCAACTGCCCCGCACGCTGCACCGTTTCATGATCGCGCCAGCCCAGGCAGGCGCTGCCCTCTGTTCCGCAGCCCGCTCAATCGAATCACGCCCAAGATGGGCCAAAACGCGCCCCCGCACCTGCCTCAGCGCGCGGCCAGGCGGATTGCCGGGGCGCCGATCGCGCCTTCCTTGTTGATCAGCCCGGCATAGCGGCTGTCCATCAGCAATTCCTGAAGATCGGTGGCCCGGCCGTTCAGATAGGCGGTGCGGCTGACCAGCCGGATGCCGTGGCTGTAATCGGCATAGGCCGCCCCGTGCACCGTGGTCAGCGGCTGAATCGCCCGGCCATTGGTGCGGTGCCAGCCATAGATCGCCACCTTGCCCGGATTGCTGGCCAGTCGATTGGTCAGAACCAGGTCTTTCTTCTGCCCCGCCACCAGCGCCCCCAGAGACGCCCCGGCGGCCGCCAGTTGCCGCTGCACGGTGGCATTGTGGCGCAGGAAATAGTCGGTCGTCACCATCTGGCCGCCCGCCGGCATCGGCTGCGGCGCCAGATGCACCGCCGCCTGGGCATAGATCGCATCGACCATGCGGGTGGTGGGCAGCATCATGTTGAAGGCTTTTGCCACCTGGCCGGCAGCCCGCAGCCCCAGCGGCACCCGCACATAATCGCGGTCGCTGCCCAACGCCAGATAATCCGGCGTGACGCAGATGGTGATGCGCGCCTGCTTGCCATTGGCAAGCGTGCCCGAGAAATTGACCGGCACCAGGTGACGCAGGAAGTTGGGCACATTGCCCCGCGTCGCCTCGCGCACGATGGCCGCATCGCGGGCGCCGCCCGCGGCGTTGCCGAGCGAGGCAATGAAGTCGGACCCGGCGGCGGCGCTGCGGGGGCGGCGCGGAATCGCGCGGCTCAGCCGGGCCGAGCAGCTCCCGGAAAAGCCCGGACCGCTGTCAATGATACCGCCCTGCGGCTGCGCCAGCGATGCCAGTTGCGCCGGCGGGACGGCTTGCGGGGCGGTGGGCGCCGCGTTCATGGCGGCGGCCCGGGCGGCAATGAACTGCGCCGGACGCGCGGCCGGGCGCGGCGAGGCCGGCAGCCCCAGCGCCGCCAGCGTATCTTCAAGGATGTCGGGCCTGTCCGCCTGCCGGTCCGGTGCGCTCATGCTGGCGGCGATGGTCACGATCTCGGCCGGGCGGCCCACCGGGCGGGCAGCCGGTACCGCAACCGCTACCGTCTCAGCCGGTACGGCACTGGCCGGGATCGGCGCCGGGCGCGCAAATGTCTCCGCGTTTTGCGAGGCCAGGGCGACCGCTTGCAATACCGCCGGTCTGCCCGCGGGCCGGCCGGCAAACCCCATGGGCAGCGCCGGCCGGCGGTCGGTCTGCGCCGACAGCGGACCGGGGCCGAACCACGGCGCAGGCGCCCTGACCGCCGCAACCGGTGGCGTGCTTGCCATGAATGCCGGAAACAGCCGGTCGAACGAGGGCAGCACCAGCGCCAGATATACCAGGCTGAGCGAAGCGATCAGGCTCGCAAAAACCGACACCACCAGAGCGGTGATGGCATGCGGCGTCAGCCGCGCGACGATCAAATTGCTTGCGGGGGCCAGCGTGGCGACTGACCCGATGTCATTGTCCCTCATGAAAACCGGATTAGCCCCACGAAATGAAGGAAACAACAAAGCCCCGCACAATTCGCGCCAGTTTTGGGAAAAATGGCGAAAAATGGCCGGTTTCGCCGGTAAAAGGCAGTTTCCGGCCGACTTTCCCCTGATTTTCAGGGCCGAATCCGGGCCGGCGCAACGGTTTCTTGACCTTTTGCCAGAGAATCACCCGGCCGTTATGGCGCCAGCGCCCGCGCCGCCGCCCGCGTCATCGGCCCGACCACCCCGTCAATGGCCCCCTTGTAAAGCCCGCGCTGTTGCAGGATGGTCTGAAACGCCTTGGCGGTGGCGCGCTCCCAGGGCGACGTGCGGCCATTGGCGTCGCGGCGCAGCTCCGCCAGTGAAAGCTTGCCGCTTTCCAGGGCCTGGACATAAAGAGCGGCGGCGCGGGCCGGGTCTTTTTCGACCCCGCGGCCGGTTTCATAAATCAGCCCAAGCGCCGCCAACGCCGCCGGGTCGCCGGTTTCGGCGGCCTTTTCGGTCCAGTAGGCATGCGCCGCGAGATCCTGCGCCACGCCGCCCGCATCGCTGGCATAAAGCCCGGCCAGCTCGAGAATCGCCTTGGAATTGCCCTGCCGCGCCGCCATTTCCAGATATTTCACACCAAGCGCCGGGTTGGGAACCCCCAGCGCCGGATCGGCCCCACCGGGAATGCCGTCGCCGGTCAAAAAGGTCTGCGCCAGCCGGTATTGCGCGAAATGATAGCCACCATCGGCCGCCTTCTGCATCAATGCAAGCATCCGCGCCGGGTCCCGCGGCACCCCACGCCCCAGCCGATAGAGTAACGCCAGGGTGGTGAGCGCGGAAAGGTCGCCGCCATCGGCCGCCTGCCGGTATTCCGCCACCGCCTTGTCCACATCCGCCTTGACCGGACCGATCCCGAACAGCAGGTAATCGCCCAGCTTGCTGTGCGCGGCGGCCAGGCCCATATCGGCGGCCGCCCGGAAATGGCTGAGCGCCGCCTGGTGCCTGCCCTGGTTCTGCAACAGAACCGCAAGCTGAAAATGCGCAAGCCCGGTGGCCGCGCCCGCTTCAATGGCCTGCTCGCAAAACGGCCGGGCCTTGCGGAGCGCGGTGAGGCTGGCCTCAAGCGCGGCCGGGCTGACCGGCACGCCGCTGTCGGGGGCGCCGGCAAGCGCGGCGCATCGGGCGGCGGCACTGGTTGGGTCGGGCTGGTCGGGCGCAGGCGTGGATGGGACATCCGCCGCTTCCGCCGTTTCCGCCACCGCGCCGGGCCGGGCCACCTCATCGGCCCGCTCCGGCGTCATCGCCACCGCCTCGCCCGAGGCCGCCGTCAGCCCCAACCAGGCCGCTTGCCGGAAAAAATCCATGGCCTCGGCCAGGTCGCCCTTGGCCTGCGCCAGAACCCCAAGCTGAAAATACACATCCGCCGTGGCGGTGCCATCTGCAACCGCCTGATCGCAGTCCGGCTCGGCCGCGCGAATCGCTTCAAGCACATCGGCGCGGGCCGGCAAGGCGGGGTCGGGCGCGCCGACCATGGCCAGGCACCTGTCCAGGGCGCCGTCCCCGGCCGCTTGCGCAAACGCCCCCCCAGGCACCAAAACCACAGTGGCCAGGGCAAGCGCCGCCGAAAACAGGGGAAAGGGTTTCACCGCGTTCAAATCCTTTGCAAATACCAGCAACAGACTATGCCGCCACCGCGCCGGAGTCGACAGCTTTTGCACGAAATCCCGGCCTCTTCTTCTGTTTTGAAATATCCCCGCCGGAGGCCTCAAATCCGGTGCATTTGCCCCGCAAATGCACCCTGGCTTACCGCCGCCCTTCCCTGAGCCACCCCCACAGCATCAGCCCGGCGGCAAATATCAGCGCCAGCCAGCCGGGCATCAGCGGGCGGAGCCGGATATCCGTGGTCAGCCAGGCCCGGCGCGGGGTATAGCCCAGCCAGCCGCGCCCTGCCGCCGTGCGCCCGGCACGCACATCACGCAACAGCGGCATCCCCGCCTCAAGCCGCGCCACGCCGCCGCGCCCCGGCCGGATTGCCGGCAGCAAAAGCGCATCGGTGGCAATGGTGCGGGCAAATTCGCGCGGTGCGGCCGGGCCCAGCGCCACCACCGCGCTCAGCCCGTCAGAGGTCAGCCGATACAGCCCCATGCCGCGGTCCGGCATGCTGGCCTCGAACCGACCGGGGCGGGTCTCGTGCAATTGCAGCACCTCGCGCCCCCCGTCCGGCAAGGTCACTTCCACCGGGCCGGGGGCGGGGTCCAGGCTCTGACGAACGATGCTGAGCCCGCCGCCGCCAGCCGCCCCCCGCGCCTCGCCCCACAGGGCTTCTTCCTCAAGCTCGGGCTCTTTCATCATCCAGTGCGCCAGCCTGCGCAGCAGTTCCAGCTGCGGCCCGCCCCCCTCGAAGCCCCGGCTCCACAGCCAGGCATGATCCGAGGCCAGCAGCGCGACCCGCCCCTCGGCCACCCGGTCGAGGATCAGCAGCGGCGCGCCATCGAGCCCCCGCATCACCACCTCGCCCGATACCTGCCGGACCCCGATCTGGCGCAGCCAGCGTCCCCAGCCGCCTGCCGGCGCCGCCTCTTCCAGCCCCTGGGTCACCGGGTGGCGCTGACCCAGCTCGGTCACTTCCGGGCGAAACGGCGCCTCTTCGACCCGGCTGGTGGGCAGGCCCGGCAGGATCTCTCCCAGCGGTGAGCGCGCCAGGCTCCCCGCCCCGGCAAAGCCCGGCCCCGCCGCCACCAGCACCGCGCCGCCCCGCTCCACATAGGCCTTGACCGAGGCCAGATAGGGCGCGGGCAGGATGCCGCGCAATTCATAGCGGTCGAAAATGATCAGGTCGAACTGGTCGATCTTGTCGAGGAACAGCTCCTGGGTGGGAAAGGCGATCAGCGAAAGCTCGCTCACCGGCACGCCGTCCTGCTTGTCGGGAGGGCGCAGGATGGTGAAATGCACCAGGTCCACGGAAGCATCCGATTTCAACAGGTTACGCCAGGTGCGGGTGCCCGGATGCGGCGTCCCCGAGACCAGCAGCACCCGCAGCCGGTCGCGCACGCCGTTGATCTGCACCACCGCCTGGTTGTTGCGCGCGGTCAACTCGCCCGGCGCCGGCTCCAACGCCAGCCGGATCACGTTCTGCCCGCCATGCGCCAGCGTCACCGGCAGTTCCAGGTCCCGCCCCACCGGCACGTCATGCAGGCTGGCCGGCCCGCCATCCACCGAGATCGACAGCCGTGCCAGGGCGCCGGCCCCCGCGCCTTCGGGCACCGCGCCGTCATCCTCGACCCGCAGGCGGATCACCTGTTCCTCGCCCAGAATGGCAAAGGCCGGGGCGGCGGTGATGACCAGCCGCCGGTCCCAGTCGGCGGCGCGCCCGGTCTGCAACAGATGCAGCGGCGCCGGCAGGGGCGGCCCGCCGGCCAGCGCACCCGCGTCATGGATCACCCCGTCGGATATGGCGATGATCCCCGCCACCCGGTCGCGCGGCAGCTCGCCCAGCGCCTGGGCAATCGCGCCCTCCAGCAAGGTGCCGCCGTCATCCGGCGCATCCCCCACCCGGCGCACCACCATGTCAAGGCCGGGGCGGGCCTCGACCTGCGCCCGCAGGGCCGCCAGCGCCGCCGCGCCTTGCTGGCGCCGCCCCGGCAGGCTCTGCGAGGCGCTCTCGTCCACCAGCACCAGCAGGATGTCGCCCAGCGGCTGGCGCTCCTCGACCTGCAGCGAAGGCCCGGCCAGGGCCATAAGCAGCACCGCCGCCGCCAGCCCCCGCGCGGTCCAGCCGGCCAGCCCGCGCCAGGCCGCCAACCCCAGCAGCCCCGCCATGACCAATGCGGCCCCGGCCAGCACCGGCCAGCCGAAGGCCGGGTCGAACAGCACCTGCACCGCGCTGGCGCTGTCACCGAACAAGGCCCCGGTCATTGCCCCAGCCTTTCCAGCAGCGCCGGCACATGCACCTGGTCGCTCTTGTAATTGCCGGTCAGCACATGCATCACCAGATTGACGCCAAAGCGATAGGCCATTTCGCGCTGACGCTCGCCGGCGCGGCCGCGCCCCACCGGAAACATGTAATTGCCATCCGCCCGCACCGCCCAGGCCGCCGCCCAGTCATTGCCGCCGATCACCACCGGCGTCACCCCGTCATTGAGGTTGCGAAACGGCATGCCGGGGGCGCGTTCGGCGTCCGGCGGGCTGGCCTCGACCCAGACCTGGCCGCGGGCATAGCGGCCGGGGAAGCTGCTGAGCAGATAGAAACTGCGGGTCAGAACGTGATCCTCGGGCACCGGCTCCAGCGGCGGAATGTCCAGCGGCGCGGCCAGCAGGCGCAGGCGCCGCGCCTCGGGGGTGGTGGTCGAACCGAACCCCGCAACCTGGGCATCGCGGGTGTCGAACAGCACCATGCCGCCCGCCCTGAGATAGGCATTGAGCCGGGCATAGGCGGCGGGGCTGGGCAGCTTCTGGGTGGCGGTGACCGGCCAGTAAAGCAGCGGATAGACCGCCAGATCGTCGGTCTCGAGGTCAACCCCCACCGGCAGGGCGGGCTCGACCGTGGAGCGGCGGAAAAGCGCGTCCGACAGGCCGGTGAGCCCGGCCTGCGCCACCCGGTCCACCTCGGCATCTCCGGTAAGCACATGCGCCAGCGTCACCTCGGCGGCCGCGTCGATCACCGCCTGCGGCACCGCCGCCTCCTGGGCGTGGGCGGGCTCGGGTCCGGCCCCGGCCAGCGCGATCAGCATGACCGCCGCGCCCAGGGTGCCGCCCGCGCCCCCGGCCCGGCGCCCCGTGGGCAAGCGCCCGGCCAGGGCCAGCGCCGCCAATATATCCAGCGCCAGCGCCGCCAGCGCCGCCAGCCAGAAGGCACCGGCAATGTCGCGCTCGCGCGCCGTGTCGCCCCAGCCCGGCACGATCCGGGCCGGCCAGCGCGCCGGGCGCAAGCGCGTCTCGGCGGTCAGCACATTCACCGCCACCAGCCGCGCCTCGTCCTTGTAGAGGCCCGGCGGCAGATCGGCGCCACCGCCCTTCTGCAGCGCCGTCGCCAGCGCCTCGCCCGACACCGGCTGCATCGCCCCGGCGGGCACCAGCGCGCCGAAGCCATCGAGCGTCCAGACCGGCGCCCATGTGGTGCCGGCCAGCTCTTTGGCCGAGGGCCGCCCGGCCCCGGTCGAAACCGCCAGCCGCTCCAGCATCTCGACGAAAAGCCCCGATAGCGGCAAGGTTGACCACTCGGCATTGGCGGTCACGTGCAACAGCACCACCTGCCCCGCGCCCAGCGCCTTGCGGGTGACCAGCGGCGTGCCATCGGCCAGGGCCGCGATGGTGCGCCCGGCCAGGTCCGGGCCCGGCTCTGCCAGCACCTGGGCCGAGACGGTCACATCCGCGGGCACCTTCAACCCGTAGAATGGCGAGCCTTGCGGAAACGGCGCCAGCGCCCGCGGCTCGCCCCAGCTCATGGCGCCGCCCACCACCCGGCCGCCGGCGCGCAGGCGGACCGGCAGCAGCGCATCCTCGACCCCGCGCCCCTCATCCGCCGCCGCCAGATGCGGCCCGGCAAAGCGCAGCAACAGCCCGCCCCCGGCCACCCAGTCGCGCAGCATGTCCTGCTCGGCCGGGGCCAGATTGGCAACATCGGCCAGCACGATCACATCGGCACCGGCGCGCACCATGTCCGGCAGGCTGCCCTCGATCAGTTCGGCAGAGGGCTCCAGCGCCTTTTGCAGATAGTAAAGCGGCGACAACAGGTCGAGCCCCTCGCGCGCGCCGACCGGGCCGATCAGGCCGACGCGGCGGCGGCGCAAGCTGTCATCGGTCAGCACCACCGCCCCGGCCGAGGCCACGCCCTCGATGGCAAAACGGGTGATCCGGTTGCGCAGTTCCGGCGGCAGGGCAAGGCTGGCCGAGGCCATGTCGGCGCCCGGCTCGAAGTTCAGGTCAAGGCGGCTCAGCACCCGCTCGGCGCCGTTCGGGCCGGGGCCATGGCCAAGCACGGCAAGCGGCTGCGCC
>CAZPDV010000012.1:0-4715 GCA_964585355.1 uncultured Aliiroseovarius sp. | reverse complement strand
GCCCCCACCCCGGCCCCCGCCCCGGCCACGCTTCTGAGCGCGGTCACATGCAGCGCGCCATCGGCCTGTTCCACCGGGCGCAGGCCCAGGCGCGGCGCCGGCGGTTCCAGCACCCGGACCGGCCCCAGCGCCTCGAAGGCGGCCAGCGCCGCCGCCCGGCCCGGATGCGCCATCCCGTCGGAAAGCCACAGGATTTCGGCCTTCTCAAGCCCGGCAAGCGCCGCCGGCACCGCCTCCAGGTCGGGGCTCCAGGCCACCGGCGCCAGCCCGGCCAGCCGCCCCGCCACCTCGCCCGCCGCGGCCAGGCGTGGGGGCCTCGGGCGGGCGCTGGTCATCAGCGCGGCCAGGCGCCCGGCCCGGCCGGCCTCCTCAAGAGCCGCCGCCGCCGCCTCGATCCGCGCGCTCCAGTCCGGCGCCGCCGCCCAGCCGTTTTCGACAAAAACCAGCAGCGGCAGATCCGCCCTGGCCATGGGCGCCGGTCTTGGGTTCAGCACCGGCCCGGCAAAGCCCAGGATCATCGCCGCCAGCGCCAGCAGCCGCAGCGCCAACAGCCACCACGGCGTGCGGTCCGGGGTGGAATCGCGGTCCTCCAACCCCAGCAGCAGCGCCACGCCGGGAAAGCGCCGGCGCACCGGTGCGGGCGGCACCGCCCGCAGCAGCAGCCATACCACCGGCAACGCCAGCAGCCCGACCAGCACCAGCGGCGCGGTAAATCCCAGGGGGCCGATCACCCACATCAGGCCCGCGCCTCCAACGCATGATAAAGCCACAAAAGCGCGCCCGCCGCCGGATCGGCGGTGTGGTGGACGTGAAACTGCCAGCCCAGCCCGGCTGCCAGCCCCTCCAGCGCCGCCTTGCGCGCCTCCAGCCGGGCCAGGTACCGCTCGCGCAGGGCGCCGGCCTGACGGGTGTCAAAGCGGAGGGCGCCGGTCATGCTCTCGAAAATGGTGCGGCCGTGAAAGGGGAAATCCTCCTCGGCCGGGTCCAGCACCATGACCAGCGCGCCGCGCACGCCGCGATCGGCCAGCGCCGCAAGCGTGGCCTCGACCGGGGCCATGTCGCCCAGGAAATCCGACAGCAGCACCGCCCGGCCATGCGCCGGCACCGGGCCGGGCTGCGGCGCGGCGTGGTCGGCGGGGCCGTGGCCGCCCTCCAGCGCCCCCTCCAGCGCCCGCGCCAGCCGGGCCAGCTGCACCTGTCCGCGCCCCGGCGGCAGGCCCTCCATGCCCACCTGTTCGCCACCGCGCACCAGGAGCACCGCCAGCGCCAGCGCCACCAGGGCGGCGCGGTCGGCCTTGCGCGGCACCTCGGCGCCCGAGGCAAACTGCATCGCCGCCGAGGCATCGGCCCAGAACATCACCGCCTGCGCCGCCTGCCATTCCTTTTCCTGCACGAAATGCTGATCCGACCGGGCCGAGCGGCGCCAGTCGATGGCGCGGGCCGGGTCCCCCGGCCGGGCCGGGCGGAATTGCCAGAACGCGTCCCCCTGCCCCGGCTGCCGGCGCCCCTGTTCGCCCAGGCTCACCGCATCGGCAAGCCGATAGGCCCGCGCCAGAAGCGGCGGCAGGCCGGCGGCCAGTTCGGCGGCGGCAGGTTCGATCTGAGGGCGTGGCATCGGCGGCGAAAGCGTCACGCGGCCGCCCCGCCGGCCTCGGGGGCGACCCCGGCCACCACCGTATCAATCAGCCCGGCCAGGCTTTCGCCCCGGGCCCGCGCGCCATAGCTCAGCGCCATGCGGTGGATCAGCACCGGCCGGGCCAGCGCGATCACGTCGGCCGGCCCCGGCGCCAGGCGGCCATCCAGCAGGGCGCGCGCCCGGGTCAGCAGCATCAGCGCCTGCGCCGCCCGGGTGCCCGGCCCCCAGCTGACCCATTCACGCACCGGGGCCGGCGCGCTGGGGTCGTCGGGGCGGCAGGCGCGCACCAGGTCCAGGATCAGCGCCACCACCTCTTCGCCCACCGGCATGCGGCGCAGCAGCGCCTGGGCGGCGATCAGCTCGCCCGCCGCAAGGACCGGGCTGGCGGTGGCTTCCTCGGCGCCGGTGGTGGCCAGCAGGATGTCGCGCTCGGCCGCGCGGGCGGGATAGGCCACGTCGATCTGCAACAGGAAACGGTCAAGCTGGGCCTCGGGCAAGGGATAGGTGCCCTCCTGCTCCAGCGGGTTCTGCGTGGCCAGAACGTGAAACGGCTCGGGCAATCTGTGGGCCTGGCCGGCAATGGTCACCTCGTGCTCCTGCATCGCCTGCAAGAGCGCCGACTGGGTGCGGGGGCTGGCGCGGTTGATCTCGTCAGCCAGCAGCAACTGGCAAAAGACCGGGCCGGGCAGAAAGCGGAAGCCGCGGCTGCCATCGGCCGCCTCCTCCAGCACCTCGGCGCCCAGAATGTCGGCGGGCATCAGGTCGGGGGTGAATTGCACCCGGCCGCCCTCGAGCCCCATGACCCGGGCCAGCGTGTCCACCAGCCGGGTCTTGCCCAGCCCCGGCAGGCCGATCAGCAGCGCATGCCCGCCAGACAGCAGCGCGGCCAGCACCAGCTCCACCACCCCCTCCTGGCCGATCACCCGCTTGCCGATCTCGGCCCTGGCGCGCGCCAGCTTCTCTCCCAAGGCTTCGGCCTCGGCCACCAGATCCTGTTCCGCCTTGCCCATGGGCTCCCTCCGGCTTTACCATACCGGGGCCATTAAAGCGATTTTTCGGCGGGGGACAAATGACAAAAGCGCAACCGGGCGACAAATCCGCCGCCCCATCGGCGGAAAACCTCGCATCCCATGCCCGCCGGGTGGTGGGCCGGGGGCCGGCGCCGGTGCATCTGTGGGATCCGCCCTATTGCGGCGCGCTCGACATCCGTATCGCCCGCGATGGCACCTGGTTCTATCTGGGCACACCGATCGGCCGGCCGGAACTGGTGCGGCTGTTTGCCTCGATCCTCAAGCGCGAGGGGGATGCCTTCTTTCTGGTCACCCCGGTGGAAAAGGTGGGCATCCAGGTGGATGACGCGCCCTTCGTGGCGGTGGATTTCGAGCCGGGCGGCAGCGGGCGCGACCAGACCCTGACCTTCGAGACCAACCTGGGCGATCTGGTCACCGCCGGGCCCGACCACCCGATCCGGGTCGTGCGCGCCCCGGATACCGGCGAGCCGCGGCCCTATGTGATGGTGCGCGCGGGGCTCGAGGCGCTGATCGACCGCAAGAGCTTCTACCGGCTGGTGGAACTGGGCAGCCGCGAACCCCATGACGGGGAATGCTGGTTCGGGCTGTGGTCGGGCGGCGCGTTCTTTCCGGTGATCCCCGCGGCGGAACTGCCTGAGTAACGCTTTCGCACCGCATGCGCCGACGCGACCGGACCCTGAGCAAACACGGGAGGGCGCGGGTCAGGCGCCCAGGAAAAAGGCCTCCAACTCTCCCAGATAATCCGAGAACACCGCCTGCATGCGCGCCGAGGGCTGGCGCGCGGCAAGGGTTTCGGCCAGCGGATCGGGGGCGCGGGCGGTGGCGTCTGACAGCGCCTCCAGCACCGCGTGGCCGCAAAACGGCACATGGACCTCGTTATAGCCCCCCTCATGCGCCATCATCAGGCGCCCGGCGCAAAGCTCATCGGCAAGGGCGCGGCTGATCCGGGTCATCTGGCGAAAGGTTTCAGAGGTGGCCAGCATCCGCCCCAGCGGGTCAAGCGCGCCGGCGTCATACCCACAGGCCACCACGATCACCTCGGGGCGGTGGGCGCGCACCGCCGGCACCACCAGCCGCTCCATCGCCTCGATATAGGTGGCATGGCCGGCGCCGGGCGGCAGCGGGATGTTCATGTTGGCCCCTTGCCCCGGCCCGGCCCCGCGATCATCGGCCGCGCCCGTATCCAGCGGATAGTTGCCCTCCTGATGCAGCGAAATGGTCAGCACCTGCGGATCCTCGTAAAAGATCGCCTCGGTGCCGTTGCCGTGATGCACGTCCCAGTCGATCACCGCCACCCGCTGCACCCGCCCGGCCGCCTGCGCGGCGCGAATGGCAATCGCCAGGTTGGCAAGCAGGCAAAAGCCGTTGGGAAAGTCCGGCAGGCAGTGGTGACCGGGCGGGCGCGACAGGGCATAGGCAGTGTCCAGCCGCCCCTCCAGCACCGCCATCAGGGCACCACGCGCCAGCCCCGCCGACAGGGCTGCAATCTCGTATCCCCCCTGCGCAAATGGCGCACGCAGGCCGATCTCTCCACCGCCCGAATCGCTCATATCCCTGAATTCATTGAGGTATTCAGGTGTGTGCACGCGAAGCAGATCTTCGCGCTCCGCCTCCGGCGCCGAGGTCACGACAAGCTCACGGCTCAGCCCGGTCACATCCATCAGGTTCTTGAGCCGGCGCTTGGTCTCGGGGCTTTCCGGCAGCCCCCCCGCCGCCATCGGCTGCACCAACCCGCCCACCGGCAGGGTGGCCGCATAATTGCCCCCCGCATGCCAAAGGCAGCGCTCGTCAAAGAAAAAGCCGGTCCGGGTCATGGCCTCAGACTGCCCGGCCCGAACGCCCCTGTCCAGCGCACATTTCTTCTGTTTGGAAATATCCCGGGGGGATCGCTGGAACCGCCCGGCGGTTCCAGCGTGGGGGGCTGGCCCCCCTCCCTCAGCCCGCGTTCTTCAGGTCGTTGTAAAGCTCGAACGCCTGGGCCGCCGGCAGGTGCTCGTGCACCACCCGGCTGACCGCCTGGATCATCGCCACCGGGTCGTCGGCCTGGA
>CAZPDV010000011.1:0-16102 GCA_964585355.1 uncultured Aliiroseovarius sp. | reverse complement strand
CCGACGCGTTCCAGCATCTCGATCGACACGTCGCGCGCTGCCGCCTTGCTCATGCTGGTATGGATCTGAAGCTGCTCCACCATCTGGTCGCCGATGGTAATGGCCGGCGCGAAGCTTGCCATGGGCTCCTGAAAGATCATCGAGATCGCGCCGCCGCGCACCACCTTGAGCTCGCGCGCGCCCTTCAGCGCCATCACGTCCACCGGCCCGTCCTCCAGATGCAGCGTCACCCGGGTCTGGTCCGAATAATGCGCGTTCGAGGCATTGAGCCGCATCAGCGATTTCGCGGTCACCGACTTGCCCGAGCCGCTCTCGCCCACCAGCCCCATGACCTCGCCCGCCTCCAGCGAAAACGACACGTTATCGACGGCGGTGATCCGGCCCTCGTCAGTGTCGAATTGCAGGGTCAGGTTTTCTACTTCCAGCAGGCGCGTCATTTCTTGGCATCCGAATAGGGGTCAGCGGCGTCGCGCAGGCCGTCTCCGACAAAGACGAAGGCAAGCACCAGAATGATGAAGAAGATCACCGGGATGAAATACCACTGGTAGTTCAAGAGCACATCCGCCGAGGTCACGTTTTGCAGCATCACGCCCAGGCTGTTGACCGGGTCCTTGAGCCCCAGCCCGATGAAGGACAACGCGGTTTCGCTGAGCACCATGTAGGGGAACGAGATCACCAGATCGACGATGATATAGGAGGTAAAGCTGGGCAGCAGGTGGCGGCGGATGACATGCCCGGCCGAGGCGCCGCAAAGCTGGGCCGCCAGCACATATTCCTGGTTGCGCTCGGTCAGAAGGTGGGTGCGCACCCGCCGTGCCAGCGTCGGCCAGCCGATGAAGCCCAGGATGATCGAGATGAAGAAAAACCGCATTTCCGCCGACCATGTGTCGGGCACGAACGCCGCCAGCGCCATGAAAAGCGGAATCGCGGGCACGGTTCGGATCGTGTCGGTAAGCATTTGCAGGATCGAGTCGATCCAGCCCCCGTAATAGCCCGAAACCCCGCCAATGATCAGCGCCAGCACGAAGGCGATGAACACGCCGATCGTGCCCACGGCCATCGAGGTATTGATCGCGGCGAAGGTGCGCGAAAAGATGTCCTTGCCGGTGCTGTCGGTGCCAAAGATATGCACCTGCCCCTTGTCAACGCCAAACAGGTGACGGTCCATCGGGATCCCGAACAGCGTGTAGGGCGACCCCTTGACGAAGAAATGCAGATAGCGCCGGTCCTCAAGCCCGGTCTTTTCCTTGGTCACCCAGCGGAAATTGGTGGCGATCGAGCGCTCGCGCTCGAAAGTATAGACAAAGGGCCGGAGCGAGCAGCCGTTTTCATCGCAGAACCGCGGAATCTGCGGCGCGCCGTTCAGGTATTCCTTGTCGCGCCCGGCAATGGTCGGGTCATAGGGGGTCAGAAACGGCGAAAAGATGCCCGACAGGATCAGGATCACCAGGATCCAGGCGCCGAACAGGGCGGACTTGTTCTTCTTGAACCTCTGCCAGATCAGCTGCCGCTGCGAGGCGGTGAAATAGGCTTCCTTGGCCGTCTGGTCAGGGGTAGCGGTCTGATCGGTCATGTCATTCACCTGATGATCGATTTGCGCACGCGGGGATCCATCACCGCAAGCAGGATGTCGGTGACGAAATTGAGGGTCACGATCGAGGCGGTGAGCAGGAAGATGATCGCCCCCGCCAGTTGCTGGTCATTGGATTTGGCCAGCGCGTCGATCAACAGCGAGCCCGCTTCGGTCAGCGTCAGGATCAGCGCCACCACCGGCAATTCGTTGAAGATGCGGTTGAGGTCAAAGCCCAGGCTGTTGATGATCGGGGCCAGCGCATGGCGCGCCGGATAGCGCATGAGCAGCCGGCGCCCGGACACGCCGCGCGCCTCGGCCGCGGTGACATAGAGCTTGCCGATCTCGTCCGACATCAGCGCCCGCACGGTCTGAATGGCAAAGGCGGTGGCCGACCAGCCCAGGATGAACACCGGCAGCCAGGCATGTTTGAGAAAATCGACGAACTTGGCCATGCTCCAGGCCGCATCCCGGTACTCCTTGGAAAACAGGCCAGTCAGGCTGTTGTGAAAATACACCGTGGCAAACAGCATGATCATCAGCGCCAGCAGGAAATTCGGCAGCGCCAGGCCCAGATAGGAAATGAAGCGCAACAGGTTGTTGACCACGCGGTTCTTCGACACCGCCGCATATATGCCCACCGGAATCGCGATCATGTAGGCCAGCACCAGCGCGGCCAGGCTGAGACCAAGCGAGATCTTGAACTTGTCGCCCAGAAGCTGGGAAATATTGAGCCGCAGGATGCAGCTGTCGCCAAAATCGCCCTGAAAGGCGTGCCAGACCCACTTGGCCCAACGCTCGACATAGGGCTTGTCCAGCCCCAGGCGCACCCGCTCGGCCTCGATATCGGCCACGGTAATCACCGCGCCCTGGGTGTTCTTGAAGGCGATATAGCGCTCGGCACAGTCGCCGGGCACCAGCTCCATCAGCGAAAACACGATGAACGAGACCAGCAACAGGGTGGTCACGGCCAAGACGGCGCGTGTCACGGTAAACCGGGCGAATTGAAGCATGCCTCCCCCCTGGGATAATGTCCGGCCTTTGGCCTGTTTTTTTCAGCAAGCCGCGGGCAGAAACCCGCCCGCGGCATTATCGTTCAGCCGTTCCGGCTTATTCGTCCAGATACCACTGGTCGCCCCGGTAGGGATAGGCCCAGTAGTAGTCATAGGAAGCGGTCTTGAACTCGGGAATGTTCTTGAGAACATTGCGGTGGAAGACCGGCGACACCGCCTTGACCGTGCCGATGAACAGCATCTGCTTGACCATGCGGTCCACCATGCGCTTGCCGATCTCGGCCTGCTCGGGCGAGCCGGGCACCGCCGACTGGAAGGCCGAAATGTCGGCAATCGAGTCATCAACCCATGCCGGCGGCTTGATGCCATTGGCGCCGTTGGAGTCGATATACTCGGCCCAGAGCATGCCGGTGCGGTGGGCAAAGTAGTTCTCGAACGGCGGCACGAACAGCTCGTTGTTGCCAAGGACCACGGCCAGCGGCTGGCTCTTCTCCCAGGCGCCGACATCAAGCTGGTTGGCCGATTGCGCCGAGCGGTACTCGTCGGCGGTGATCTCCTTGACCGTGGTCTTGACGCCCACATCGGACCAGTTCTGCGCCACCATCTCGGCCACCTTGGCCGACATGCCTTGCGTCGCGAACTGCACGTTCAGCACCAGCGGCTTGCCCGAGGGCAGGTCACGCCAGCCGTCGCCGTCCTTGTCCACAAGGCCGATCCCGTCCAGCGCCGCCTTGGCGCCCTCCGGGTCATATTCGGTCTTGTATTTCAGGAGGTCCTCGTCGATGAAGCCCGGCGTCGGCGAGAAGGCCACATATTGCTGCACCTGGCCCAGGCCGAAATAGGCAACCTCGTTGATCTCGTCGCGGTTGATCGCCACCGACATGGCCTCGCGGAAGGCCAGGTTGTCAAACACCTCGCGCTTCTCGGGGTCTTCGTCGGTCACGTTGAACGAGAAGGTCGGGAACGAGATTTTCGGCTCCAGCCAGACGGTGAAATCGCCCTTTTCCTGGTTTTCCAGCAGGATCGGCGCCATGTCGAGCTGCAGCGACTGGGTCTTGTAGTCCACCTCGCCATTGATCAGCTTGAGCAGACGCACCTCGGTTTCGGTCACGAAGGTCTCGTCCTGCTCGTTGATATAGGGAAGCTGCTGACCGCTCGTGTCCACCTTGAAGTAATAGGGGTTGGGCACGAAATGCCGGCCCTCGGTGGATTCACGCACCACGATGTGGCTTTCCAGCGTCGGCGCGGCGGCAAACGGCATGTTGGCCACCTTGTCCGGGCTGTTGAGCATCGGCGTCGCCGTGTCCATCCAGTCGGAATTGCCGAAATAGGCCTTGATCACGTCATAGCCGCTCTCGAAGCCGATCTTGCGGGCTTCCTCATCCGCATTCGGGTTGATGGCCGGGTGATAGCGGCCCAGCAGGTGCTTGGGCTGGAAGGCCTGGGCATAGTGGTTGGCGAAGTGGCTGAGCAGCCCCGGCTTGGGCGCCGGCAGCTTGAACACCACCGTGTAGGGATCCGGCGTCTCGACGGTCATGCGCTCGCCGCCGACCAGGACATAATCCTTGGTCTTGGCAAACACGTTCGGGTCCATTTCCAGGTTGTCGTACCAGAACTTGATGTCGGCCGAGGTGAACGGCTCGCCATCCGACCACTTGTGGCCCTTGCGCAGATAGAAGGTCAGCTCGGTGTAATCGTCGTTCCACTTCCAGCCCTTGGCGACGTTGGGCACGATGGTCTCGAGGTCGTCCGAGTAGCGCACCAGGTTGACATGGCGGATCGACATCATGTCCGAGGTGCCGGCCTCGGTCGCGTTCGAGATGATGTCGAGCGTGCCGCCATAATGGCCGATCGCATCATAGGGCACGACCACCAGCGGCTCCTCCGGCAGGCGCTCGGCCAGCGGCGGCAGATCCGGGTTGCCCTGGATCATGCTGTTGTACTTGCCGATCTCGTCATCGGCCCGCGAGGTGAACTCCATGGAGCAGCCCGCGGCGGCTTCAAACTCGCTCAACTCGTATTGCTGGGGATAGGCGCCGGGCGCCACCCCCTGCATGTCGGCAACCGTGATCGCCGGACAGCCCGCATTGGCCGCCCCGGCAAGCGCGATCAGCGCGACGCCTGAATAAAGAATGGATTTCATGTCTTTTCCTCTCCTAGTTGGAACATGCGGAAGCGGTTGAACCGCTCGCGTTCACGATACCCGGATCATACAACAGTTTTGTGACAGAACCACACGGCACCGGTGCCGGTTTCGCCGTTTCATGCTGCGTACCCTCCCAGGTTGTGATCGCGCCCCCAATTTTCGGATTCTCCCCGCGATCCTGTCATGTGAGCGTATAGCCAAGCGCGTTTCTGTCAATAGGTTGACAGCGGCAAGGAACGATTTTTTCAGATTCGCCCGGCCTGTAACCAGACTTACGGATCGGGCATGATATAATCCGGCACGATCCCGGCCCGCGCGATCGCCCGCGCCGCGTCGATCGGCGCCAGCGCCCCGTGGCCGGTAATCAGCGCGGTGGCAAACCCCGCCGCGGCACCGCCCAGAATGTCGGTATGCAAGGTGTCGCCGACCATGATCGTGCGGGCCGGGTCCGGCGGCGTATCCAGCCGGGCCACCGCCATCTCGAAGGCATTGGCGAAGGGCTTGCCGTAAAAGACCGGCGCAATGCCGGTGGCATCGGCCAGGGCATGGGCATAGAAGCCCGGCTCGCGGCTCAGCCCGGTTTCGCGCGGCGCCACGATGTCGGGATTGCCCACATGCAGCGGCCGGGGCCGCTCTGTCAGCGCCTCGGTCAGCAATCTCTGACGCGCCGCGCTCCATTCCCCCGCGCCCAGAAGGACAAAGCTGTCCGCCGCCGCATACGCGGCCGGGTCATCGCCCAGCAAGACCGGCTCCAGCGGCTCGAGCTCCTCGCGCCCGAAACGCGCAAGCCCCATCATGCCGACCCGGCCCAGCGCCTGCCCGGCCAGCGCCGCCAGCATCACCTCGCGCGAGGAGACCACCGCCTCGGGCGCGAAATCGAACCCCAGATCGGCATATTTCTGCAACAGCACCCGCTTGGGCATCGAGGCGGCGTTGGAAAGCACCATCACCGCCTTGCCCGCTGCCTGCAGCGCCCGGATATGCTCGGGGGCGCCGGGGATGGCGCGCTCGCCGATATTGAGCACCCCGAAAGCGTCCAGCAGGAACACGTCGAAAGCATCGGCCAGTTCGGTCAGATTGGCCACCGGGCGCGGCGCGGCGCCGAAGCGGGCGGCAGGCAGGCGGTGGCGCACCGCCTCATAGGCATCGAACGCCCAGAGCGCATCGCGCACACGCGCATCTTCAGGATCGTGCATCAGATGATCGCGCCCCGCACCTTGGCCGACAACCATTCCGACACGACCACCGCCACCAGGATCACCGCAAGGATCAGGCTGACCTGGGTCCAGGCCAGGATATTGAGCGAGGCATTGAGCTGCAGCCCGATCCCGCCGGCCCCCACCAGCCCCAGCACGGTGGATTCGCGAATGTTGATGTCCCAGCGGAACACCGCAATGCCCGCCAGCGACGGCATGACCTGCGGCACGATACCATAGGCCATGACCTGCCAGGGCCGGGCGCCGGTGGCGGTGATCGCCTCGACCTGGACCTGGCTGATTTCCTCGATCGCCTCATACAGAAGCTTGGCGCAGAACCCGATCGAGCGGATCGACAGGGCGATGACCCCGGCCAGCACGCCGGGCCCCACGATCGACACCAGAAGCAGCGCCCAGATCAGCGAGTTGACCGAGCGCGAAGCGACGATCAGCAGCAGCGCCAGCGGCCGCACGATGCCCAGCGAATAGGTGCCATCGCCGCCGGAAACCATCAGCAGATCGCGCAACCGCCCCGGGATCAGCCGGGCAAGCGCCGCCGGAAAGGGAATGCGCGGCGTGGTGTTGCGCGCCGCCAGAAAGGCCGTCGGCACCGCCATGATCAGGGCAAAGATCGTGCCCAGCGTGGCGATGTTCACCGTGTCCCAGATCGGCCGCCACAGCTTGTTGATATAGGACCATTTCGGCGGAAACGCCCGATTCAGGATATCGCGGGTCGCCTCCGGGGCGGACTGCACATAGAACCACTCGGTCTGGTTGGAAATGGTCCGCCAGGCCAGCACGAAGGCAATGGCGCCCAGCATCCACGCCCCCCAGCGGATGAACTGTGCCTTGCGGTCGCGCAGTTGCCAGACCTTCTGGCCGTTCCTTTCACGCATGGGCATGTTACTGAATCCTTTCGCGAATGATGCCCGACAGGTATTCAAGCGCCATCACCGTCAGGATGATGATCATCAGGATGGCGGCGACCGAGTCGAACTCATAGCGGTCAAAGGCGGTGTTGAGGGTGGCGCCGATCCCGCCCGCGCCCACCAGGCCAAGCACCGCGCTTTCGCGAAAGTTGATGTCGAGCCGGTACATCGACAACCCCACCAGCCGCGGCATGACCTGCGGCTGCACCCCGTAATTGATCCACTGCAACCACGACGCGCCGGTGGCCTGAATGGCCTCGGGCGCGGTCATGCTCATGCTCTCGATATCCTCGGCCAGCAGCTTGGACAGAAACCCGATCGTGGCAAAGCTCAGGGTCAGGAACCCGGCCAGCGGGCCGAAACCGAAAATCTTGACCAGGATGATCGCCACGATGATCTCGTTCAGGGCCCGCGAAATGGCGACAATGAACCGGCAGGCGGCATAGACCGGCAGCGGCGCAATGTTGCGCGCCGCGCCCAGCGCAATGGGAATGGAAATGGCAATGCCGGCAACGGTCGAAGCCACCGTCATCACCACGCTTTCCACCAGCCCCTCGTAAATGTCGGACCAGCGCGAGGCAAAATCCGGGTGGGCAAAACCAAGGATGAATTGCCAGCCCCGGTCAAGCCCGCGATAGATTCGCACCCAGTTCACCTCGATGGTCGAAAACCCGAAATAGAGATAGACCAGCGCCCCGAGGA
This sequence comes from uncultured Aliiroseovarius sp., assembly GCA_964585355.1. Classification (GTDB taxonomy): domain Bacteria; phylum Pseudomonadota; class Alphaproteobacteria; order Rhodobacterales; family Rhodobacteraceae; genus JAAEUB01. The sequence goes on along the minus strand of CAZPDV010000011.1, from coordinate 8,546 downwards.
TCAGCCCCCAGCGCAACAGCGGGTTGGCGATGAACCTGGGCTTTTTCCACGGCTGGCCCATGCGGTCGGCAAGCGCGGCGCTCATGCCGGGGCCTCGGCGGCGGTGGCTTCCTCGGCGTCGTCCGCCTCGTCCTCAACCTTGTCGATGGTGGCCTCCCAATCCTCCTCGCCATAAATCCGGGTCAGCATGTCCGGCGTCAGGTCCTCCGGCCCGCCATCGAACACCAGGCTGCCCAGTTGCAGCCCGACGATGCGCTGGCAGAACATCTGCGCCAGCGCCACGTCGTGGATATTGATGATCGCCGCCAGTCCGCGCTCGCGGCACAGCTCGACGATCAGCCGCATGATCTGCCGGCTGGTCTTGGGGTCGAGGCTGGCGGTCGGCTCGTCCACCAGCAAAAGCGCCGGATCCTGGATCAGCGCCCGGCAGATCCCGACCCGCTGGCGCTGACCGCCGGAAAGCTCGTCGGCGCGCTTGTCGGCCATGTGCAGAAGCCCCACCCGGTCAAGCAGGCGATAGGCCTCGTCCACATCCGATTGCGGGAACCGGCGAAAGAATGACCGCCAGAACCCCACATAGCCCAGCCGCCCCGACAGCACGTTTTCCATCACCGTCAGCCGCTCGACCAGCGCGTATTCCTGAAAGATCATGCCCATGCGGCGGCGCGCCCGGCGCAGGGCGGCCGAACCCAGCGCGGTCAGCTCCAGGTCGTCCAGCCACACCTTGCCGCCGGTCGGCTCGACCAGCCGGTTGATACAGCGGATCAGGGTGGATTTGCCCGCCCCCGACGGGCCGATCAGCGCCAGGACCTGCCCCTTGGGCACCTCCAGGCTGACCGATTTCAGCGCCCGGTCGCCGGTCGCATATGTCTTGTCAAGCTGCTCCAGCCTCAGCATTTCCCGCCCCCTGCATATACCAGGCGGCAGCCCGGACGCGCCGGGCCACCGCAGCTTTTTCACCCGGTTACTGGCAGGCGTAGGACACGCCGTTGGCGGCGTCGATCTTGCGGATCACCTCCCAGAAATCCTTGTAATTCATCGGGATGAACTGGCTTTCGCCGGATTTCGAGAACTCCTCCTGCAGGCTGGTACCTTCCCAGTTGAAGGTCATGAAGGCGTCCTTGATCTGCTCCTGCAGCTCGGGCTTGAGGTTATAGACCACGCCGAAGCCGGTGGTGGGGAAGGTCTGCGACTTGTAGATCGAGATGATGTCGCCTTCCTTGACCACGCCGCGCTTGAGCATCCGGTCCCAGACCGAGTTGGCGATCGAAGCGGCCATGTAATCGTGGTTGGCGACCCCCAGGATCGAGTTGTCATGCTTGCCCGAGAACACCGCTTCGAAGTCGCGGTCCGGGATCATGTCGAAATCGGCCTTGAGAATGGCGCTGGGCGCCTTGAAGCCGGAATTCGAGGTCGGGCTGGTAAAGGCCAGCTGCTTGCCGCGAATATCCTCGACCTTTTCGATGCCCGAGCCGGGATAGGTGATGATCTCCATCTCATAGCCGAAGCTGCCATCGTCGCCGGCCATGATGGTGAAGGGGCGGAAGCCCGCGCAGTTGACCGCCAGCGGGTTCGAGCCGGTATTGAAGCCGGAAATATGCAGCCGGCCCGAGCGCATCGCCTCGATCTGGGCGGCGTTGGACTGAACCGGGAAGAACAGCACCTTCTTGCCGGTCTTTTCCTCGAGATAGGTCAGGAAATCCGACCAGGCCTCCTTGTAAACCGCCGGGTCCTCGACCGGGGTATAGGCAAAGACCAGCGTGTCCGGGTCGATCCACTCGGCCGGATCGGTGGGGATATCGGCGATCAGGTCGCCATCGCGGTCGCAATAGCGCTCGTCCAGGTCGCCGCGCGGGCAATCCTCGGCGGCATAGGCCGAACCGGCAATGCTCACGCCCAGCGCAAAAGCGGATATGGTGGCCAGCTTTGACAGCAAATTCATTTTTATCTCCCTGCTTGTTTATTTATTCCGACCACGTTAATGCGATTCGGTTTTATTGCAAGAAATTTGCCGGAATCCGCGCTCAGAACGCCAGCGGATCGACCCCGATCACCACCGGGTGCAGCCACAACAGCACCCCGTAAAGCGCCAGCCCCGCCATCAGCCGGACCGCGCCGTTCAGGCTGGGCGAGAACCGCCGCTTGGTGGCGGCCAGCCGCGCCCATTCCCCGGCCCCCAGCAGCCGCTGCCGGCGCCGGTCGATGATCCGCATTCCCAGAACGGAAAACCCGAGGAACAGGCCGAACATGACCACATGCGCCAGGTCGCCATTGGGCAGGATATGCCCGGCCGACCACAGGCCCAGAACCACCAGCAAGGGATGGTGCATCCAGCCGATCAGCCCCGGATCCTCCGGGTCGAAACGCGCATTGCCAAGGCCCCCGAAGGAAAGCGGATTCGGCCGGCCCAGCGCCAGGGCGAAGATGATGCTTGCCGCCGCCATCAGGGTCAGGGTGACATGGTTCATCCACGGCGCCCACGGCCAGAGCTCCACATAGGGCGCGCGCGCCGCGGCCACGACAAGCCAGCTCAGAACCGCTACCGACAGGGCCGAATAGGCCAGGGTAAACCCGCCTGCCCCCAGCAGGCGCACCAGGGGCTGCTTGACCCGCGGGGCGACCGGCAGCCGGTGCGAGGCAAAGAACACCACCAGCGCCGCCACGAATTCCGCCCAACCGCCCAAATCACGCTCCCGACAATCCTCTGCCGGCACTCTGCCTAAACCTGATGAAGAAAAAGTTAAACCCCTCGCCCGGATCAACTCGCCCGGCCGGTCGCCCGCGCCAGCGGGCGAAACCCCTGCTCACGCCGTTTCGGTCGCCTCCAGGCTCAGCCCGTTCAGAATCGGACAATCGGGCCGGTGGTCGCCGGCACAGGCCTCGACCAGTTCCGCCAGGGTATCGCGCATCGCCTTGAGGTCGGCGATCTTGGCCTCTATCCGCTCCAGATGCCCCTGCGCCAGCTTCTTGACATCGGCACTGGCGCGATGCTCGTCCTCGTAAAGCGCCAGCAGCGCCCGGCAATCCTCGATCGAAAAACCCAGCGCCCTGGCGCGGGCCAGAAAGGCCAGCTTGTGCAGGTCCTTCTCGGCAAACGAGCGATAGCCGTTATCCGCCCGCTGCGGGGTGATCAGCTTGATCTCTTCGTAATACCGAATGGTCTTGGCCGGCAGGCCGGTTCGAGCGCTTGCTTCTCCGATATTCATGTGGCGTCTCCCGCAAGTTTCATGAAGGGCTGCGCCCGGCGCAGGCGCAGCGCGTTGGTCAACACAAAGACCGAAGACATGGCCATGGCACCCGCCCCCAACATGGGCGAAAGCAGAATGCCCCAGACCGGATACAACACCCCGGCCGCCACCGGGATCAACAGGACGTTATAGCCGAACGCCCAGAACAGGTTTTGCCGGATATTGCGCATGGTGGCATGGCTGAGCGCAATGGCATTGACCACGCCGGCCAGGTCGCCCGAGACCAGCACCACATCGGCCGCCTCGATCGCCACGTCGGTGCCGGTGCCGATGGCGATGCCCACATCCGCCGCCGCCAGCGCCGGCGCGTCGTTGATGCCGTCGCCGACAAAGGCCAGCTTCTTGCCGTCCTCGCGCAGCGCCTCCAGCGCGTCCACCTTGCCGGCGGGCAGGACCCCGGCCACCACCTCGTCGATCCCAAGCTCGCGGGCAATCGCCTGCGCCGTGGCTTCGGTATCGCCGGTAATCATCACCACCCGCTTACCCAGCCGGTGCAGGGCTTCGACCGCCGCCTTGCTGGTGGGTTTGATCGGGTCGGCCACGGCGGCCACCCCGGCCACCTGCCCGTCAATGGCGATGAACAGCGGCGTGCGCCCCTCGCCGGCCCAGTGCCGGGCCTTTTCGGCCAGCGCGCCGGCCTCCAGCTTCTTGCGTTCCATCAGGGCGGCATTGCCCACCAGCACCGCGTGGCCATCGACCTCGGCCTGCAGGCCGAAGCCGGGCAACGCCCGTATGCCCTCGGCCGGCGGCAGGTCCAGCCCCCGCGCCTCGGCCGCCCGCAGGATGGCCCCGGCGATCGGGTGCTCCGAGCCCGCCTCGGCCGCCGCCAGCAGGCGCAGCACCTGGGCCTCGTCCTGGCCCTCGGCCACCTCCAGACCGACCAGATCGGGCCGGCCCTCGGTCAGGGTGCCGGTCTTGTCCATGGCCACCACCGCCACCTCCTGCAGGCTTTGCAGCGCGTCGCCCTTGCGAAACAGCACCCCCATTTCGGCGCCGCGCCCGGTGCCCACCATGATCGAGGTCGGCGTTGCCAGCCCCATGGCGCAGGGGCAGGCGATGATCAGCACCGCCACCCCCGCCACCAGCGCATAGCCCAGCGCCGGGCTGGGCCCGATTGCCAGCCAGACCACGAAGGTCAGCGCCGCCACCGCCATCACCGCCGGCACGAAATAGCGGGTGATCTGGTCCACCACCCCCTGGATCGGCAGCTTGGCCGCCTGGGCCTGCTCCACCAGCCGCACGATCTGGCTGAGCGTGGTATCGGCGCCGACCCGGGTGGCGCGGAAGGTCAGCATGCCCTGGCCGTTCACCGTGCCCGCGGTCACCGTGGCGCCGGGGGCCTTTTCCACCGGCACCGGCTCGCCGGTAATCATGCTTTCATCCACCCACGAAGTGCCGCTCAGCACCTCGCCATCCACCGGCACCTTTTCGCCGGGGCGCAAGTGGATGACATCGCCGACCCGCACCTCCTCGGTCGGGATCTCGATCACCTCGCCGTCGCGCTCGACCCGGGCGGTGGCCGGCGCCAGCTCCATCAACCGCTGGATCGCCGCCCCGGTGCGGCCCTTGGCGCGGGCCTCCATCCAGTGCCCGAACAGGATCAGCACCACGATCACCACCGCCGCCTCGTAATAGACATTGGCGGTGCCGGCGGGCAGCAGGCCCGGCGCAAAGGTGGAAATCACCGAAAACAGCCAGGCCGCGCTGGTGCCCAGCGCCACCAGCGAGTTCATGTCCGGCTTGCCCTGCAAGAGAAGCGGGAAGCCCTTGGTATAGAACGATCTTCCCGGCCCGGCCATGACGATGCTGGCAAGGATGAACTCGATCACGTTGATGTTGAATTCACCGATCACCCGATAGCCCCAGTCGCGCAGCGGCGCAAACACATGCCCGCCCATCTCGAACAGCACCACCGGCGCGGCCAGCACCGTGGCCAGGATGATCTGCCGCAGAAGCTTGCGCGCCTCCTCGGCCTTGCGGTCAACGATGCTGGTCTGTTCGCCGCCAGAGATGACCTTGGTGGGATAGCCGTATTCGGTGGCGATGCGGGCAAGCTCCTGGGCGGTGACCTCGCCGGGGATGATGGTGACATGGGCCACCTCACCGGCCAGGTTGACCCGGACATCGACCACGCCGGGCACGTCCTTGAGCGCGTCCTCGACCCGGCCGACACAGGTGGCGCAGGTCATCTCGCCCACCTCCAGCACCACCTCCTCGGTGGCGACCGGATAGCCGGCCTTGTCCAGCGCTTCGCTCACCGCCTGAAAATCCGGGGCACCCTTGAAATGCACCACCGCCTTTTCCGCCGCCAGGTTTACCTCGGCGCCCTCGACGCCGGGCACCGATTCCAGCGTCCTTTCGACCCGGCCCACGCAAGAGGCGCAGGTCATGTTTTCCACCCGAATGGTCATGTCGTTCATCGGTTTCGCCCCTTTTCATCTTCGGTCATGCGACATATGGACCTTCCAGCGTTGGTAAGGTCAAGAACCAGGCGCACAAAAACTTGACGCAGGGCGAAAGGCAGGCCACTTCGACGGGGTAACGCGAAAGGAGACATCCAGATGACCATGAAATTCCACGTCCCCGACATGAGCTGTGGCCATTGCAAGGCCACCATCGAAAAGGCCATTACCGGCGCCGATCCGCTGGCCGAGATCAGCTTTGACATGGAGGGGCGGCATATCGAGGTCGGCACCGAGCTCAAGGAAGAAGCCGTGACCAAACTGCTGGAAGAGGCGGGCTATGCCGCCTCGGCGGTCTGAGCCGAAACAGGCAAGGCCCCGCCTGAGGTGAGGCCGAAACCAGGGCGGCAAGGCGGCAGTCTTGCCCACCCGGCAGGGCAGCGTCCCGCGGGGGCGCCAAAGGACACAAAAGACGTGACGCCCCCGCCGTTTTGCCGCACTCTGGCGGCAAAACAGCGGAGGACAGCATGACCCATATTCTTGCCATCGACCAGGGCACCACTTCCTCGCGCGCCATTGCCTTTGATGCGGGGCTTGCCCCGGTGCGGGTGGCGCAGGCGGAATTTGCCCAGCATTACCCGGCCTCGGGCTGGGTCGAGCATGACCCCGAGGAGATCTGGTCAACGGTTCTGAACACGGCGCGCGAGGTGGCCCAGGCGGTGGGCGGCGACATTGCCGCCATCGGTATCACCAATCAGCGCGAGACCACGCTTCTGTGGGACCGGGCCACCGGCAGGCCGCTGGGCAATGCCATCGTCTGGCAGGACCGGCGCACCCATGAGACCTGCGCGGCGCTCAGGGCGCGCGGGCTCGAGGACATGGTGCAGACGCGCACCGGGCTGTTGCTCGACCCCTATTTCAGCGCCACCAAGCTGGCCTGGATGCTTGACCACCTGGACGGCGCCCGCGAGGCGGCCGAGGCCGGGCGGCTGGCCTTCGGCACGGTGGACAGCTTCCTGATCTGGCGGCTGACCGGCGGGCGGGTGCATGCCACCGACGCCACCAATGCCGCGCGCACCATGCTCTATGACATCGGTCGCGGCGCCTGGGATGCCGAGATCTGCGCCGCGCTGAACATTCCCATGAGCCTGTTGCCGGAGGTGCGCGACTGCGCCGATGATTTCGGTACCACCGACCCGGATCTCCTGGGCGCTGCCATCCCGATCCTGGGGGTCGCCGGAGACCAGCAGGCGGCCAGCATCGGCCAGGCCTGTTTTCAGCCGGGGATGATGAAAAGCACCTATGGCACCGGCTGCTTTGCGCTGATGAATACCGGGGGCGAGATGGTGCGCTCGACCAACCGGCTGCTGACCACCATTGCCTATCGGCTGAACGGCCGGACCAGCTATGCGCTGGAAGGGTCGATCTTCATCGCCGGCGCCGCGGTGCAATGGCTGCGCGACGGGCTGGGGGTGGTGGCCGAGGCCGCCGCCACCGGCGCCATGGCCGAGGCCGCCGATCCAGGCCAGGAGGTGATCCTGGTGCCGGCCTTTACCGGGCTGGGCGCGCCGTGGTGGGATGCCGAGGCGCGCGGCGCGCTTTACGGCCTGACCCGCGGCACCGGCCCCAACGAGCTGGCCCGCGCGGCGCTCGAGGCGGTGGGGTTTCAGACCGCCGACCTGTTGCGGGCGATGCAGGCGGACTGGCCCGGCGGGCAGGCGCGCACCCTGCGGGTGGATGGCGGCATGGCGGCGTCGGATTACGCCATGCAGTTCCTGGCCGACATTACCGGCGCCCCGGTGGACCGGCCCACGGTGCTTGAGACCACCGCGCTGGGGGCGGCCTGGCTGGCGGGGATGCAGGCAGGCCTCTATCCGGCGGCGGCAGAGTTTGCCGAAAGCTGGGCGCTGGAGCGCCGGTTTGACCCGGCGATGGCGGCGGGGACGCGCGCCCGCCGGCTGGCAGCGTGGGAGGACGCGGTGAAGCGCACCCTGGGCCCGCTCGGGGGGTAGGGCTCCCGCCCCTTTCGGCCTGCGGCCTGCAAGGGTTGGGCCGGGCCTCGCTACGCTCGGCAGATTTTGCGCCTCCGGCGGGAGTATTTGCGGAAAGATGAAGCCCCGGGCGGATTGTCAGGCGCCCCGGCGGGCGCTATCAGGGTGGGGTCTTGCAAGGGAGCCTTTCATGCCCGTCATCACCGAGATCGAGGATTTTCGCCGCCTGTATGAGCGCCGCGTGCCGCGGATGTTCTATGATTATGTCGAGACCGGCTCGTGGACCCAGCAGACCTTTCGCGAGAATTCTTCGGATTTCGACAAGATCTATTTCAAGCAGCGGGTGGCCATCGACATGACCGGGCGCACCACCGCCAGCCGGATGATCGGCCAGGACGTGACCATGCCGGTGGCGCTGGCGCCGGTGGGGCTGACCGGGATGCAGGACGCGGATGGCGAGATCAAGGCGGCGCGGGCGGCCGGGAAGTTCGGCGTGCCGTTCACGCTTTCCACCATGTCGATCTGTTCGATCGAGGATGTGGCCGAGAACACCGAAAAGCCGTTCTGGTTTCAGGTCTATACGCTCAAGGATGACGACTTCAACCGCAACCTGTTTGCCCGCGCCAGGGCGGCTGAGTGCGCGGCCATTGTCATTACCGTTGACCTGCAATTGCTGGGGCAGCGGCACAAGGACCTGAAGAACGGTCTGTCGGCGCCGCCCAAGCTGACGCTCAAGACCATGGCCAACCTGGCCACCAAGCTCCGGTGGGGGATGGGCATGCTGGGCACGAAAAGGCGGTTTTTCGGCAATATCGTCGGCCATGCCAAGGGGGTTACCGACCCGTCATCGCTGGCCGACTGGACCGCCAGCGCCTTTGACCAGAGCCTGAACTGGGAGCGGATCA
>CAZPDV010000010.1:7553-16532 GCA_964585355.1 uncultured Aliiroseovarius sp. | reverse complement strand
GCGGATTGAACAAGTGTTGATCAACCTCTTGCGCAATGCCATCGACGCCACCAAGTCGGTGAAGGATCCGCAGGTGGACATCATCGTCGCCGGCGGCGACGTGGCCAAGATCACGGTGCGCGACAATGGCGACGGGATCAAGGATCTGGACGCGTTGTTCGAGCCCTTCTACACCACCAAGGCGCCCGGCGACGGGGTCGGGTTGGGGCTTGCGATTTCCTCGGGGATCGTCAACGATTTCGGCGGTCGCCTGACGGCGCGCAACGGCCAGGATGGCGGCGCCGTGTTCGAGGTGGAGCTGCCGATCCTGGGGGATGATGATGCGGACGACCAGATAAAAGCGGCGGAATGAACCCCGCGCGAGGCAAGGCAAAGGAAGACCGAGATGGCTCAGGCTATGAAAATCGCGATCGTGGATGATGAAAAGGACATGCGCCAGTCGATCAGCCAGTGGCTGGCGCTTTCCGGGTTCGATACCGAAACCTTCGCCTCGGCCGAAGAGGCGCTCAAGGCGCTGGGGCCGGAATATCCCGGCGTGGTGATTTCCGACATCAAGATGCCGGGCATGGATGGCATGGCGTTTCTGAAAAAGCTGATGAGCCAGGACAGCGCGCTGCCGGTGATCATGATTACCGGCCATGGCGACGTGCCGATGGCGGTCGAGGCGATGCGGGTGGGGGCCTATGATTTCCTGGAAAAGCCGTTCAACCCCGACAAGATGACCGAGCTTGCCAAGAAGGCCACCCTGCGCCGGCGCATGGTGCTGGATGCGCGCGCCCTGCGCCGCGACCTGGGCGATGGCAGCACCATCATGAAAAAGCTGATCGGCGCCAGCCCGGTGATGGAGCGGCTGCGCGAAGAGATCCTCGATATCGCCCAGGCCGACGGCCATGTGCTGATTGATGGCGAGACCGGCACCGGCAAGACCCTGGTGGCGCATGCGCTGCATGCGGTGGGGGCCAAGGGCAAGCAGGAATTCGTGATCGCCCATTGCGCCGGCAAGGAGGAGCAGGAGCTGGGCCGGGCGCTGTTCGGCCCGCTCGAGGATGGCGGCCCGCTGCCGCTGACCGAACGCGCCCGCGGCGGCACCCTGGTGCTTGAGGATATCGAGGCGCTGCCCGAGGCGCTGCAGGCGCGGCTTCTGGCCTGGATCAACCAGCAGGGCACCCCGCCCGAGACCAGGGTGATCGCGGTGTCGAACCTGCAGGAGCAGGGCAAGACGGTCGAGGATTGCCTGCGCCCGGACCTGTTCTATCGCCTGGCCGCCATGCGCATCACCCTGCCGCCGCTGCGCGCCCGGGGCGAGGATATCCTGATGCTGTTCACCCGCTTTGCCGACCAGTTCGCCGACGAATATGGCTGCGGCGCGCCCACGGTTTCGGCCCAGGAGGCGGCCCAGCTGCTGCAGGCGCCCTGGCCGGGTAACATCCGCCAGTTGATCAATATTGCCGAACGCGCGGTGTTGCAGGCCCGGCGCGGTTCCGGCACGATTTCGTCGCTGCTGATGAACGACCATGACGAGGTGCAGCCGGTGATGACCGCCGAGGGCAAGCCGCTGAAGGAATATGTCGAGGCGTTCGAGCGGATGCTGATCGACAACACCATGCGCCGGCACAAGGGCTCGATCGTGGGGGTGATGGAGGAGCTGATGCTGCCGCGGCGCACGCTGAATGAGAAAATGGCCAAATATGGCTTGCAGCGGTCGGATTATCTGTGAGCGCCGGACCGGGGCGCTGCCCCGGACCCCGGAGTATTTCGGGAAAGATGAAAGGGCGGGGGATGAAGGAAAACCGGTTGAAGGCGGGGTTGGCGCGCGGCGAGATGCTGATCGGGTGCTGGCTCAATCTGGGTTCGGCCGCGGCCGCCGAGATGGCGGGCGGCGCGGGGTTTGACTGGGCGCTGATCGATGGCGAACATGCGCCTTACGATGTCACCGCCATTCAGGCGCAGTTGCGCGCCCTGGCGGCGTTCGAGATCAGCCCGGTGGTGCGGGTGCCGGTGGGGCGGGACTGGCTGATCAAGCAGGTGCTGGACCTGGGGGTGGAGAGCCTGCTGGTGCCGATGGTCGAGGATGCCGACCAGGCGGCGGCGCTGGTGCGGGCGACGCGGTATCCGCCCGAGGGCGTTCGCGGGGTCGGGGCGGCGGTGGCGCGGGCCACCGGCTATGGCGCGGATGGCGAGTACATCGCCCAGGTGAATGAGCAGATCTGTCTGATCGTGCAGGCCGAGAGCCTGCGCGCCCTGGAGAACCTCGAGGCCATTGCCGCGACGCCGGGGGTCGATGCGGTCTTTATCGGCCCGTCCGATCTGGCCGCCGATATGGGGTTTGCCGGGCGGCCGGACGCGCCCGAGGTGCAGGCCGCGATCACCGATGCCATCGGTCGGATCAGGGCGGTGGGCAAGGCGCCGGGCCTGCTTGATTTCACCCCGGAGCGCTTTGCCGGGTATCGCGAGATGGGGGTCGGTTTTCTGGCGGTGGCGGCGGATGTGACGCTGTTGCGCGGCGCCATGCAGGCGGTGGCCCGGCAGGCGCGGGCGGTGGCGAGACCGGGCATGCCTGCGACCACCTGACCCTTTTCATCGGGATTGCGAGGCGTTACATGGACGCCACAGCATCAGGAGCGCGACATGCAGTTTCACCCTCAGAAGCCGGGCCTGTTCCAGCGGACCCCCCCGGCCATTTTTCCGCCGATTTTCGGCCTGTTCGGGCTTGGCCTGGCCTGGCGGCGGGCGGTGGATCAGTTTCCGATCAGCAGCGCGATGGGCGATTTCATCATCGGTATGACGGTGATGCTTTATCTTTTTGCGCTCGTGGCTTACGGGGCAAAGTTCGTGCGCCGGCCGGGGGTGGTGGCCGATGACCTTAGAACCCTTCCGGGGCGCGCGGGGCTGGCGGGGATGACGCTGGGGGGCATGTTGCTGGCCGCGGCCCTGATCCCGTTCTCGCTTGCCCTGGCCAAGGCGGTGCTGGTGCTGGCGGTGGCGGTGCATACGGTGATCGTGCTGATGGTGCTGAAATCGCTTCTGACCGGCCCGGTCGAGGCGCGGGCGGTGACCCCGGTCTGGCATCTGTTGTTCGTGGGGTTCATCATTTCGCCGGTGGCGGCGGTGCCGTTGGGCTTTCTGGGCTATTCCTCGGCGGTGCTGTGGGGGACCATGGCGCTGGCGGTGCTGATCTGGGCGATGTCGGCGGCGCAGATGTTGCGCAAGGGCATGCCGGCGCCGCTGCGCCCGACCCTGGCCATCCACCTGTCGCCGGCGGCGCTTCTGGGCACGGTGTCCTACCTGCTGGGCTATCCGTCGCTGGGCTTTGCCTTCGGGATTTTCTCGATCCTGATCCTGGCGGCGCTGGTGGTGCGGGCGCGCTGGGTCATCGCTGACGGGTTTTCGGCGCTGTGGGGGGCGTTCACCTTTCCGCTGGCGGCGTTTTCCACCCTGATGCAGATCATGGGCGCGGTCACTGGCAGCGACCTTTACCTTACCCTTGGCGGGGTGTCGCTGGTGGCGGCGACGCTGCTGATCCCCTATATCACCTATCGGGTGATGAAGCTGTGGGCGACCGGCAAGCTGGCGGTAAAAACCAACGCCGCCACCGCCTGAACGGGCTTGGCGTGGGGCGCGGGGCCTGCTACAAGGGCGGCATGAGAAACGGAACCTGCATCATTACCTGCTGCATTACCTGCTGACATCCGTCAGGCGGGCCGTTTCCTCATTCCATCTCAGGATCGAAGGTGCCAGCCCGCCGGGACCACCCGCGCGAGGACGCCATGACCGAGATCACGCTTTACGACACCAGGGCCCGGGCCAAGCGGGTTTTCACCCCGCTCGACCCGAAAAATGTCCGCATGTATGTCTGCGGCCCCACCGTCTATGACCGGGCGCATCTGGGCAATGCCCGGCCGGTGGTGGTGTTTGACGTGCTCTATCGGCTGCTGCGGCATGTCTATGGCGCCGAGCATGTGACCTATGTGCGCAATTTCACCGATGTGGATGACAAGATCATAGCGCGGGCCGCCGAGAGCGGGCGCGAGATCGGCGCCATCACCCGCGAGACCACCCGGTGGTTTCTGGACGACATGGGCGCGCTGGGGGCGCTGGAGCCGAACGCCATGCCGCGCGCCACCGAATATATCCCGGCCATGGTGGCGATGATCGAGGAGCTGATCGCTGGCGGCCACGCCTATGTGGCCCAGGGGCATGTGCTGTTCGCGGTGGAAAGCTATGCCGACTATGGCCAGCTTTCCGGCCGCTCGATCGAGGACATGATCGCCGGCAGCCGGGTCGAGGTGGCGCCCTACAAGAAAAACCCGATGGATTTCGTGCTGTGGAAGCCATCGAGCGGCGATCAGCCCGGCTGGGACAGCCCCTGGGGGCGCGGCCGGCCCGGCTGGCATATCGAATGCTCGGCCATGTCCTACGAGCTTCTGGGGCCGCGCTTTGACATTCATGGCGGCGGCAAGGATCTGGAATTTCCGCACCACGAGAACGAGATCGCGCAAAGCTGCTGCGCCCATCCGGCGCCGCAAGGTGAACAATGCTTTGCAAGCTATTGGCTTCACAACGAAATGTTGCAGGTCGAGGGCAAGAAAATGTCCAAGTCGCTGGGCAATTTCTTCACCGTGCACGACCTGCTGGAACAGGGCGTGCCGGGCGAGGTGATCCGGCTGGTGTTCCTGCAGACCCATTATCGCAAGCCGATGGACTGGACCGAGCGCAAGCGGCAGGAGGCCGAAAAGACCCTGCGCAAATGGCGGGCGATGACGGTTGATGTGGATGCGACTGAAAAGGACCCGCGGGTGCTTGCGGCGCTCGGCGATGACCTGAACACCGCCGGCGCGCTGGCGGTCTTGCATGACCTGGCAGCCTCTGGCGAAGTTGGGGTGCTGAAAGCGTCGGCGCAAATGCTGGGTCTTTTGCTGCCGCAATGGGATCAGGCATATGATTCTAAACATGAACAAACAGATTTGCTGCTGCTCAAACAGCTTGAGACCGCATTGGCACAAGAGCGCGCTAAAGCCATGACAACAAAAGATTTTAGCGCGGTTGATTCGTTGAAATCCGCCCTTGTTGCTGCAAATGTCGAGGTTCAGATGTCCAAGGAGGGCGTCAGGCTGATACCGGGAGACGACTTTGATCCCTCGAAATTGAAAGGGCTGCAATGATGTTTTTCGCAACAGAGGTTCGCGCCCGGCCCGAGGGTGGGGGCGTTTTCGCCCCCGCCCTGGGGGGCGGGTCGGGGGCGAACCGGATCGCAGGCGATCCGGTCAGAGGAGCATTCTGATGGAGCGCCTTTATATCTATGACACCACCCTGCGCGACGGGCAGCAGAGCCAGGGCGTGCAGTTTTCGGTGGCCGAGAAGGCGACGATCGCCCGGGCGCTGGATGCGCTGGGGGTCGATTACATCGAGGGCGGCTGGCCCGGCGCCAACCCCACCGACAGCGATTTTTTCGCGGCCCGGCCCGAGACCCGCGCCACCTTCACCGCCTTCGGCATGACCAAGCGGGCCGGGCGATCGGCGGAAAACGACGCGGTGCTGGCAGGCGTGATGAATGCCGCCACCCCGGCGGTGTGCCTGGTGGGGAAATCGCATGATTTTCATGTGGAAACGGCGCTGGGGATCGGGCTTGAAGAAAACATCAACAACATCGCGCAATCCATTGAACATGTGGCAAAAACCCGTGAAGCCCTGTTCGATGCCGAGCATTTTTTCGATGGCTGGAAGGCGAACCCGGACTATGCGCTGGCCACGCTCCGGGCGGCGCTGGAGGCCGGCGCGCGCTGGATCGTGCTGTGCGACACCAATGGCGGCACCCTGCCGGGCGAGATTGGGCGGATTACTGGCGAGGTGATCGCCGCCGGCATCCCCGGCGAACGCCTGGGCATCCATTGCCATGACGATACCGGCAATGCGGTGGCCGGCAGCCTGGCCGCGATCGAGGCCGGGGCGCGGCAGGTGCAGGGCACGCTGAACGGGCTGGGCGAGCGCTGCGGCAACGCCAACCTGACCACGCTGATCCCGACGCTGTTGCTCAAGGAGCCCTATGCCAGCGCCTTCGAGACCGGCATCCCCCGCGCGGCGCTGGCGGGCCTCACCCGGCTGTCGCGCCAGCTTGACGACATCCTCAACCGCGTGCCCCTGCGCTCGGCGCCTTATGTCGGCGCCTCGGCCTTTGCCCACAAGGCCGGGCTCCATGCCAGCGCCATCCTCAAGGACCCGACCACCTATGAGCATGTCCCGCCCGAGGCGGTGGGCAATGCGCGCATCGTGCCGATGTCGAACCAGGCCGGGCAGTCGAACCTGCGCGCCCGCCTTGCCGAGGCCGGGATCGCGGTCGAGAAGGGCGACCCGGCGCTGGCGCGGATCCTGGAGGAAATCAAGCGGCGCGAGGACCAGGGCTATGCCTATGACAGCGCGCCGGCGAGCTTCGAGCTGGTGGCGCTGGCAGCCCTTGGGCGGCTGCCGAAATTCTTTGAGGTCAAGCGCTACAAGGTCACGGTCGAGCGGCGCAAGAACAAGTATAACCGCATGGTCAGCCTGTCCGAGGCGGTGGTGGTGGTCAAGGTTGACGGGGTGAAAAAGCTGAGCGTTTCCGAGAGCATGGACGAGCAGGGGCGCGACCGCGGCCCGGTCAATGCGCTGGCCAAGGCTTTGGCCAAGGATCTGGGGCCATATCAGGCGCTGATCGACGACATGCGGCTGGTGGATTTCAAGGTGCGCATCACCCAGGGCGGCACCGAGGCCGTGACCCGCGTCATCATCGACAGCGAGGATGGGCAGGGGCGGCGCTGGTCCACGGTGGGGGTGAGCGCCAATATCGTTGATGCCAGCTTCCAGGCGCTGCTCGATGCGATCAACTGGAAGCTGGTGCGCGACGTGGGCAGCCCCTATATGGAGAGGGCCGCAACAGGAGAGAAAAAATGAACGCCGAAGCCTTCCTGACCCTGCACCGCAACCTGCCCCGCGAGGGGCCGGGCGAGCCTGCCGATATCGAGTGGCTGGCGGGCCAGATCAGCCTGCCGGAAAATGCCCGCATCTGCGACAATGCCTGCGGGCCGGGGGCCGATATCGGGCCGCTTCTGGCGCTGGCGCCGGGGGCGCATGTGACCGCCATCGACCACCACCCGCAATTCCTGGGTCAGGCCGCCGAGCAATGGGCCGGGCACCCGCAGGTGGACCTGGCCCTGGGCGACATGCGCGACCCCGGCGGGCCTTACGACCTGATCTGGTGCGCCGGTGCGGTCTATATGCTGGGGGTGCGCGAGGCGCTGGAAATGTGGCGCGAAAACCTGGCCCCCGGCGGTGTCATCGCCTTTTCCGAGCCCTGTTTCTTCAAATATCCGCCTGACAGCGAAGTGGTTGAGATCTGGGCCGAATATCCGGCCATGTCCGGCGAAGAGGGGATTGACGCGCGGGTGCGCGCCGCCGGCTACGAGACCATCGCCACCCGCAGGTTGTCCGACAATGCCTGGCGCGAATATTACAAGCCGCTGATGGCGCGGATGCAGGAGCTTTACCCGGATGCCGAGGGCGATCTGCGCGCGGTGCTGGCGGCCCATGCGGCCGAGATTGCCGCCTGGGACGAATATGGCGATGATTTCGGCTATCTGCTGAGCGTGGTGCGGCCTCGGTGAAGGCGGCTGACGTCACCGCCTGCGCCGAACTGGTGCGCGCGGCCGACCCGCACCGCTTTCGCGCCGCCATGACCGCGCCGCCCGCGCGCCGGGCCGGGCTGCTGGTGCTGTTTGCGCTCAATATCGAGGTGGCGCGGGCGCCATGGGCGGCGCGCGAGCCCGGCCTGGGGGCGATCCGCCTGCAATACTGGCACGATCAGGTTGCGCGCGCCTGTGACGGGGCGGCGGTGGACCCGCAGCCGGTCTTGCGCGCCCTGGCCGGGCTGGTGGCCACGCGCCCGCCCGAGCGGGCCACGCTTCTGCGCCTGATCGCGGCGCGCCAGGCCGATCTTGAACCGCAACCATTTGCCGAGAGCGCCGCCCTGATGGCCTATCTGTCGGATAGTGCCGGGGGGCTTCTGGCCTTGGCGGCGGCGCATCTGACGGATCGGCCGGACCCGGCCGAGCAGGAGGCAGCCCGCGCCATTGGCACCGCCGCCGGGCTTGCCGGCTATTTCCTGGCGGTGCCCGAGCTTGCCGCGCGCGGGCGCCAGCCCTTGCCGGAACTCCCGGACCAGGCGCTCAGCGGGCTTGCGCGCGAGGGGCTGGCCCTGCTCGACCACAGGCTGCCGCGGGCGGCGCGCCCGGCGCTGCTCACCGCCTCGGAAGCGCGCCCGATCCTGCGCCGCGCCGCCCGCCGCCCCGAAGGTATTGCGGCCGGCACCCTTGCCCGGGCCGAGGCGCGCATTCGTGCCCGGCAGCTGATTTGCGCGATGACCGGCAGGGTGTGACGGCTCAGAACCGGGCGCTGCGATTGATGGCGGCAGTGCCCAGCACCATGTCGGTCAGGCCCTGGCCGCGCGGGGTGGTCAGCATCAGCGCGATCGAGGCCAGTTGCGGCAGCACAAAGCTGGTGGAAAGCATGTAGCCCAGGGTGTGCAGGATGGCGGTGCCCATGTCGAACCGGGTGCCGTCATGGCGGCGCAGCTCGATCGCGACCAGGCGCATGCCCAGGGTTGCCGACCCGCCCGCGAGGCTGAGCACGCGGTAGGAAAACCCCACCAGTATATAGAGAAAACCGATAAAAAACAGCCCGATCCCGGCCGTGACCAGGACCAGGATCCCGACCATGAGCGAGATCAGAATCACGTCGATCACCCAGGCGACGCCGCGTTTTATCGGAACATCGGCATAGAATTCGGGCTGATCCAGCGGGTCGGGAAGGCCCCAGAGCGGGGTGTTGAGCGGGGGCATTGGGGGCTCCGAAATGGCGCCGACCCCCGGATGTCGAGGGTCGGCCGGGATTGGGGAAGTCAGGTTTCGCCAGTCAGGTTTCGACTGTGGACGTGTCGCCTTCATCCGAGCC
>CAZPDV010000010.1:0-7453 GCA_964585355.1 uncultured Aliiroseovarius sp. | reverse complement strand
AGTCAGGTTTCGCCAGTCAGGTTTCGACTGTGGACGTGTCGCCTTCATCCGAGCCTTCCGGCGCGTCGCGTTCGGCCTGTGCGGCCTTGGCGCGCTCTTCCATGAAGTCGTCGAACTCGGACTGGTCCTTGGCGGCGCGCAGCCGGTCGAGAAAGCTTTCGAATTCCTCCTGCTCGCGCTCCAGCCGCTCAAGCGTATCGGCCTTGTAGGCGTCAAAGGCGGTGTTGCCCGAGGAGCGGAAGGCGTGGCGTTGTGCCATGCGCGCGGCCATGCGCTCGTGACCACGGGAATGGCTCATATGGCGGCCATGCCGGCCGCTGCATTTGTTGAACATGCGTTTGCTCCAGATCATGTAGGCCAGCAGCGCAAGGCCGACCGGCCAGAAGAAGATAAAGCCAAGGATCATGGCGGCGATCCAGGCGCCTTTGCCACGCTCATCCAGCCAGTTTTCGGCGGTTGCGGGCCAGGTTGCGACGGTGCTCATGGTGTTCTCCGGGTTGTGCGGTTATGTGAATGCTTTTCACATTGTCAGATTTGGGGATTTTGGTGGCGTGATCAAGGGGGTATGTGAATGTTTTTTACATTATTTTGAAAATGCAACAAGTTCAAATTGTTATGTGGCAAATCAAATGACCGATACGGCGATGCATACAGCAGAGGGCGAGATTTTGGCAGGAGCGGTACGGCGTGAACCAAATCGGGCCTATCGCCAGAAAGGCGCCGCAGAGGCTAGGATTCCCTGCAATTTGGAAAGCGCCCGGTTGGCCATGCCCCGTGGCGCCGGCGCGCCGGTTTCCAGCCGCTCCACCACCACTTCCACCGGGCAGGGCAGGCCGGTCTGCGGGTCGAAATATCGCGGATAGGCGATCAGGCAGGCATGTACCAGGCCGGCCAGCGTGGGGCGCGCCTGCCGGCGGGCCGGCACCGTCCCCAGATCGCGGGTCAGCCCCCAGCCGGCATAGAATGGCGCGCCAAGGGTGACCACCGGCACGTCGCGCAGCAGCGCTTCGAATCCCAGAAGCGAGGTCATGGTCCAGACTTCGTCCACCGCCTCGATCAGCGCGATCGGGTCGGCCCGGTCGGCCACCACGTCGGCCAGGTCGCCGGCCTCGATCCGGCCCGTGCGCAGGCCGGCCTCCACGTCCGGGTGTGGCTTGTAGATCAGGACCGCATCCGGGTTTTCCGCCCGGGCGCGTTCCAGCAGGGCGCGGTTGCTGCGAACGTGGTCGCAGCCCAGGCGGATCGAGGCATCATCCTCGACCTGGCCCGGCACCAGGATGCGCCGGCCCGGCGGCAACTGGGGCGGGGGGGGCGCAGCCAGGTTGTACTTGCTCAGCCGTGCCGCCTTGAGCCGCGCGATCAGGCGCTCGGCCCGGGCCAGATCATGGTCGGGCAGGGCAGGGGCGGCGGCAATCAGGCGCTCCAGCCGGCTGGGGCGGCTCGGGTCGTAATAGATGCCCAGGTCGTCGGCCACCAGCGACATGGGCGGGGTGAGTTCGGCCCCCAGCCCGCGCGAGCGCAGAAAGCCGTCCTCGATCCGCAGGGGGGTGATGCCGGCGGCGCTGTGGCCGGGCTCTTCCTTGCCGGCCCAGACCATCAGCTTGCGCCCGTCCTTGCGGGCACGCGCCACCGCGCGGGGCGGATCGCCGGCAAAGACCAGCCGCCGTTCGCGGCCAAAGAACTGCTGCAGGGGCCGGCGCTTCCACAGGCGCATGCCGGCGGCGACATGGCCGGCCCGATCCTCGCGCCAGGCCCGCGCCTGGGCCTCGAGATTGTCCAGCACCGTCTCGATCTCGCACAGCCGGTCGCGATAGGGGTCGTACCAGGTGGGATAGAGGATCATCGCCGCGGCAAAGAGTTGCGGCCGGGTCAGGCGGCGATTGCGCCGGGGCACCGGGTTTTCGTCCCGGCTCAGCCCCCAGCCGGCATAGAACGGCTGGCCGAAGACCCGCGGCTGATGGCCGGCAATGATCGCCTCGAACCCCATGCCGGAACTGACCGTATAGACCGCGCTGGCCCCTTCCAGCAGGTGCCAGGGGCTGTGCGGGCCGCGCACCAGCCTGACCCGATCGGTTTCATGCTCCGGCCCGTAATGGCCGGGGCGCAGGCCCGAGGCGGTCTCGGGGTGGGTCTTGATCAGCACCGGCAGGCCGGGATTTTCCTCCTGCGCGAAAACCAGCATTTCGCGAAAGGTGCTGGCCCGGGCGCCGGCATGAGTGATTGCCGCATCGTTCCGGGTCTGGTCGATCACCAGCACATAGGGTTTGCCGGGCAAGGGATGCGGCAGGTCGGGGTCAAAGGCGTTGTACTTGGACAGATGCGCGGCCTTCATCCGGGCCATGGCCGTACGCGCCCGGTCCAGGATCGGGGTTTCGTCGAGCCGGGCGCTCTTGAGGATCTGTTCCAGCCGCGAGGGCGCCGAACTGTCGAAATGCACGCCGCAATCGTCCAGCAGCAGGCCCATGGGCGGGCTGCCCCCGGCGCGCCCCGGCAGGACCGAGCGCAGGAAGGCATCCTCCACCCGCAGCAGCGGCACCGCGCGCCGGCGTGCCACCGCCTCGCCCCGTTTCGCGGTGGGCGCGTGCCCCCAGACACCGACCCAATCGCCGGGGCCGGGCCGCCCCAGCCTGACCTGCCAGCCGGCAAGTTCAAGGATCCGCCGCAGCCGCGCCTGCCTCAGAAAACCGCCATTGTAAACGAATAGCCGCCGGGAAGAATGCCCCCCGGCGGCCATGTCCGATTGCAGATCCTTGCCCATGCGTCAGGGGGTGGCGGCGCCCTGCACCGTCCTGGCGGCCCCGATGGTCGAGGTGATGGCGGTGAGCACCTTGGTCCACTGGACATAGGGCGCTTCGGTCACATAGATCGTGTCCTGGTCGCGGATCAGGAAATCGCGCGCCATGAACATGCCGTTGGGCGCGGTCAGGTTGAGCACATAGACCATGCGCTGCGCCCCCTTCAGATCATCGCGCCCCAGCACCTGGTTGGCGATTTCGGCCGGTTCGTTGCGGAACACGAAAACCCCGGTCGGGTCCGACTTGGAGGAAACCAGCCCGCCGACCTGGGCCAGCGCCTCGATCGCCGAGATGTTCTTGGTCTGAAACTTGATCCGGTTCTGCGTCCCGGTGGCCCCCAGAACGGTAAAGGCGCGGCTGTCGGGCTTGACCAGGATCTTGTCGCCGGCGCGCAGGGCGATGTCGTTGCGCGGATTGTCGAACAGGTCGAGATACCAGACCTCGCCCGACTTGTTGCCGCGCACCACCCGGATCTTGGCCACTTCCGGCAGGATCGTCGGCCCGCCCGCCTTGGCCAGCATGGCGCTGAGCGTCCGGGTCGGCCGCTCGATCGGATAGACACCCTGGCCGCCAACCGCCCCGGTGATCGACACCGTGGCGCCATCGCCGGCCAGCCGCTGTACCAGCACCTGCGGGTCCGGGGTCTGGCTCTCAAGCTGTTCGGTGATGATGCGGCGCACCGCCTCGGGGGTGTTGCCAGCGGCATGAATGCGCCCGGCATAGGGGATGAAGATGAAGCCGGCGCCGTCCACCTGCACTTCGGTCAGCTTGGCCGGGGCGCCCGCCGTGGTCAGGATGCCGTCCTCGACATTCTCCCAGATGGTCACGCCCAGTACGTCGCCGGGGCGGATCGTGTCCGAGCCCAGAACCCCGGCCCGCAGGAAGCTGCTCTGAAACCCCATCGACGACACCACCGCGGTGGCGCGGGTGACCCGATCGTTGACGCTGACGATGAAGGCATCGCCCTCTTTCTGGACCGAGCCGCGAAAGATCTGTTGCTTGTTGGGGCCCAGCTGCGGGAGGCCGCAGGCGGCAAGGGTGCCGGCAAGGCCAAAGAGCGCCGCACGGCGCCCCCAAAGGGTTTTCCTGGAAGTCACTGCTCTTGCTCCTCGTCTGGAACTCTGCCTCGGGTTCTTGTTCTTGTTCTTGTTCTTGTTACGTTATGGCCGCTTTTTGCCGCGGCTTGTTGTCGGTTTTCAGTACTCTAGCGGCCAGAGCCGGAAAAATCCAGCCTGAACTGGCCCGGCCTATCTGACCAGCTGCAAGTGTTGCCGTGGTGCCGCTGTCCCGCGTGAGAGCGCCTCATAGGGGTCGTGTTCGGCCAGCATCATGTCCACCACCTGGCGCAGGAGCCGCCGGCGCCCGCGCGCCGAATAAAACCCGCCCGGAACCTGCGAGGTTTCCAGCAGGTAATGCCGGTAGTCGCGGTAGGCGCGGCTGTCGGGGCGGGTGGGGCGCGCGAAGAAATCCGGCAGGCTCTGGGTCGAGACGAATTCCGGCTTGGCATAGACCGCCGCCCCGAACACCTTGACCGGCAGGCCGCGCCATAGCGCCTGCTGGGCGGCGGTGGAATTTACCGTCACCGCCGAACGGGCATGGTCAAGCAGCCGCGCCAGCTTGCCGCCGGGCACGTAATGCACCCGCGCACCGACCCCCTGCGCCTGGGCCAGTCGCGCGATTTCGCGCTCCAGATCGACCCGCCCATCCTCCAGCGGATGCGCCTTGAAAACAAGGTGGTGGTGCGGCGGCGCGCCCTTGGCAAAGCCCTCGATGACCAGCGCCAGGAACTCGGGCATGGTGGAAAATGGCGAGTGCATCTGAAACGAACTGTCATGTTCGAGCTGCAGCAGAACCAGATGATAGGGAAAGCCGCCCCGCCGGATCCGCGCCGAGGCCCGCCAGCGCCGCCCGGCCCGCAGCGGCATGAACAGCAGGCGCTTGAGGTAAAGCGCGAATTCCCGGGTCACCGGCAGGTCCCGATGCGGCCGGAAATGGCGATAGCGGCGGTTTCGGAACATCACGAACCAATGATAAAGCGCG
Organism: uncultured Aliiroseovarius sp.; assembly: GCA_964585355.1. Classification (GTDB taxonomy): domain Bacteria; phylum Pseudomonadota; class Alphaproteobacteria; order Rhodobacterales; family Rhodobacteraceae; genus JAAEUB01. Next base: position 2,618 of record CAZPDV010000010.1, on the reverse strand, counting down.
CCATAGAACACGTGCTGGCGCATGTCGCCCCAGCGTGCCGGCGCCGCCGGCAGGTCAAGCTCGGCATCCTTCAGCGCCGCGCGCATCCGCGCCACGCTCATCTGCATCAACCGCGAATTGCCGTTGGCGCCGTCGCGCTCGTAACTCACCCAATAGGGGCGCAGATAGCCCTCCTCGAACACATGCATCCGGATCCCCCGCCGCCGTGCCGCCTGCACCGCCTGGGCATGGATCGGCCGGGTGTCGCCATAAAGCACGATGTCGGTAATCGCCTTCTGTTCGAAAATTTCCTCCAGCCGCGCCGGCCAATCCTCGGGCCTGCCGCAATAGGCGATGTAACTGGCCGGGTCGCGCCAGAAGGCCTCGTCCCCCCGGTTGAACCCAACCCGCCAGATCTCGGCCCCGGCGGCGCGCAGCATCCGCCCCAGCCGCCAGAAAAACGGCCCATGCGGCCCCTGCAGAAACAGGATCCGCCTGCCTTGCCCGGTCACAGTTGTCAGCCCGCTTTCCATCTCGCCTCGTCCCTGCGCCTCCTGCCTGCTACGGCCCGATTACCCGGCCTTTCGGGCGATTTTGTGACCGGTCCAGACCAGTTTTGCACGTTTTGGTAAAGATTTCCTTTCCGTTTTCGAAAAATCCGCTTCTTCTGTTTGAAAATATCCCCGCCGGAGGCCTCGAATCAGGCTCATCCGCAGGATGAGCGCCCCCCAACCGGCGCAGGCCGACGGCCGAGACGGGCGGGAGCCCTTGCCGGGCCGCCGCTTGGCAATCGCCGCGGCATCGGTTAAGCAGCGGCAGAAAGGATAGGCCATGTTCACAGGCATCATCACCGATATCGGCACGGTTGAAAGCGTCAGGCACGACAGCGGCGACATGCGCGCGCGCATTGCCACCGGCCATGACACGGCCGGGATCGAGATCGGTGCCTCGATCGCCTCGGACGGGGTCTGTCTGACCGTGGTCGCCCTGGGGCCGGGCTGGTACGAGGTGGACATCTCGGCCGAGACCCTGGCAAAGACCAATCTGGGCCAGTGGGCGCCCGGCCGCCGGGTCAATCTGGAGCGCGCGCTGCGGGTCGGGGACGAGCTGGGCGGGCATATCGTCTCGGGGCATGTGGACGGGGTGGCCGAGGTGCTGACCGTGACCGAGGAGGGCGATTCGACCAGGTTGCGGCTGCGCGCCCCGGCCGAGCTTGCCCGCTTCATCGCGCCCAAGGGGTCGGTGGCGCTCAATGGCACCTCGCTGACCGTGAACGAGGTGGCGGGGCGCGAATTTGGCGTCAACCTGATCGCCCATACCAAGGACGTGACCACCTGGGGGGCGGTGCGCCCCGGCGACCTGGTCAATCTCGAGATCGACACCCTGGCGCGGTATGTGGCGCGGCTGAACGAGGCCCTCTGAGCCGATTGCCCGCAAAGGGGCTTTATATATTCGCATCTCTCTATATGATGGGCGGAAATTGCCGATGGAGAGACCATGCCCCTTGCCCGCCCCAGCCGCCGCGACCTTCTGCGCCTGGCCGCCGCCATGCCCGCCTTTGCCATGCCCGCCGCCCTCAGGGCCGAGATCGGGCCGCCGGCGGGGGATCAGCCGGCCTATTTTCGTTTCACCCTGGGCGAGGCCCGGCTGACCATTGTCTCGGACGGCTGGTTCGCGCAACCCATGGCCGGGCAGGCGATCAATGCCGACCCGGAGGAAAAGCTTGCCTTTCTCAAGGCGCATTACCTGGATCTGGAGCGCAATTACGCCCATACCAACCACCTTTATATCGAGCTTGGCGAGGCGCGGGTGCTGGTCGATGTGGGCTCGGGCGGGCGGTTCATGCCAACCTCCGGGCGGCTGATGGCCAATCTCGAGGCCGCCGGGATCGACCCCTTCGCCATTACCCATGTGGCCATGACCCATGCCCATCCCGACCATATCTGGGGCATCCGCGACGATTTCGACGAAGTGATCTTTCCCGATGCCGAATTTGTCATCGGCGAGGCGGAGCATGCCTATTGGTTGCAGGACGGGCTGGTGGAGCGGGTGCCCGAGACCAAGCAGCAATTCGTGGTGGGGGCGGTCAATTCGCTGACCACCGAGGGGCTGGACTGGACCCTGGCCCGGGACGGGCACGAGGTGGTGCCGGGGGTGCGGATGCTTGCCACGCCGGGCCATACGGTGGGGCATATGTCGGTGGAGCTGGAAAGCGGCGGCAAGCGGCTTCTGGTGCTGGGCGATTGCATGACCCAGGCCTGGCTCAATTTTGCCCACCCGGAATGGGTGGCCAGCCGCGATGACATCCCCGACCTGACCACCGCCACCCGGCTGCGGCTGCTGGACCGGGCCGCGACCGAGCGGATCGCGGTGCTGGGCTATCACTTCCCGTTTCCCGGCGTGGGGCATGTGATGCGGGCCGGCGGTGCCTATGAATTCGTGCCGGCGCTCTGGCAATTCTGAGCGCGCTCCCGCCCGGCTCGGCCCTTGGCCTGCGCCGGTTGGGGTGGGCTCATCCTGCGGATGAGCCTGATTTGAGGCCTCCGGCGGGGATATTTGCAAACAGAAGAAGCCTGTAGGGCCTGTCCTCATTTACCTTGCGTCCCCGGCGCGTGCCCATTTTGACAGGCAATCCGGGT
>CAZPDV010000009.1:0-17069 GCA_964585355.1 uncultured Aliiroseovarius sp. | reverse complement strand
CCGTTAACGCCCGTGCGCTAAACCTCCTGCCGATACGTATCACGCGGGCGGCCCCAACCGCCCGAAGCTGACAGGTCTCACGGGCCCGGCCAATGCCGGGCGTGGTCGAGATGCCGGCAATTCGGGGAAAACCCGACAGACTCCGGGGTTCACCCCCCGCCGCGGACCCGCCACCGACTGAACGGCGCCGTTCTTTTTCAGGCCACAGGCCCATCCCCCCGCCCGGCTCCGCCCGCGCGGGGTCAGGGTGCGCCGGCCCTATTCAGGTTGCGCATTGAACGTGAAAAGCTGTTGCCCGTCAAGATGATAGCCATTAATCAGCGCCCGCGCCCGGTCGCTGGTCAGCCAGTGCTCCAGCCGCGCCGCCAGCGCCGCCTTGACATGCGGATGCCGGGCCGGATTGACCGGGATGAAGCTGTATTGATTGAACAGGGCCGGATCGCCCGCATAAAGCAGCCTGAGCCCGCCCTTGTTGCCGAAATTGAGCCAGCTGGCCCGGTCCGCCAGCACATAGGCGTTCATCCCCGAAGCGGTGTTGAGCGTCGCCCCCATGCCGGCGCCGGCCGCCCGGTACCACGCCCCGGCGGCCTCCGGGTCGATCCACTCCGCCTGCCAGAGCGCCAGTTCCTTCTTGTGGGTGCCGCTTTCATCGCCCCGGCTGACAAACAGCGCCCGCGCCCGGGCGATCCGCCGCAGCGCCTCGGCCGCGCTGTCGGCCCCGGCAATGCCGGCCGGGTCATCGGCCGGGCCGATCAGCACGAAATCGTTATACATGATCTCGCGCCGGTGGGTGCCGAACCCGGCGGCGACAAAGGCCTCCTCGGCGGCGCGGGCATGGACCAGCACCGCATCCACATCGCCCTGCTCGCCCAGTTTCAGCGCCTGCCCGGTACCCACCACCAGCAGTTGCACGTCAATGCCGGTATCGGCCCGGATCGCCGGCAGCAGCACATCCGCCAGCCCCGAATTCTGAAACGAGGTGGTGACCGCCAGCCGCAGCGCCTCGGCCTGGGCGCCGGTTATCGTCAGCAGCAGCGCCACCAGCCCCGCAAGCACCCGGTGCAGTGTCATTCGCCCTATCATTCCACGATATCTCCCTTGATGAAAGCCGCCGCCTCGCGGGTGCGGGGGCCGGCAAAGAAGGCCGGCGCCGGGCCGGTCTCATGCACCCTGCCGCGATGCAGAAACACCACCTCCTCGGCCAGCCGGCAGGCCTGCCCCATGTGATGGGTGGCCATGACGATGCGGGTGCCGATCGCCTGCGCCTGCTTGAGCAGGGCCTCGATCTCGCGGGTGGCGCTGCCGTCCAGGTTGGCGCAGGGCTCGTCCAGAAACAGGATGTCCGGCCCGGTGATCATGGCCCGCGCCAGCGACAGCTTCTGCTTCTCGCCGCCGGACAGAAACGGCGCCGGGCGCTCAAGCATCTCGCCCAGCCCGACCCGCACGGCCCACCGGGCGGCGCGCGCCCGCGCCTCGGCCCGGCCCACCCCGCGCAGCCGCAGCGGATAGGCGATGCTGTCCACCACGCTGCGGCGCATCATGATCGGGGTCTGGAACACATAGGCCTGGCGGGCCCGCGCCTCGGCCTCGGGTACCGCCCAGCGCACCTGCCCCTGCGACCGCCGCAGCAACCCGTGCATCAGCCTGAGCAGCGAGGTCTTGCCGGCGCCATTGGGGCCGATCAGGATGGTGAACCCCTCGCGCCCCAGCTCAAGATCCACCGGCCCGACCAGCACCTTGCCGCGCCGCCGCGCCACCGCGCCCTCAAGCCTGAGGGGCAGGATCGGTCGGGCTTTCGGGCTGGGCACCAGGTCGCGCACGGGGCTCTCGCTTGAGGAAATCGCGGCAAGGATGCACCACCGCGCCGGCAATGCCAAGGCCGCCGGGCGGGGAATCTTGACCAGGCCCGGCCGGGGGCGGCTGGACAAAATGTCCCTACCAGACGCTGGCCCGCTCGGTCCGCGACAACCAGTGCACCGCGAGATTGACCGCCAGCGACAGCGCGATCAGGATCAGCCCCAGCCCCATGGCGAAGGCGAAATTGCCCTTGCCGGTCTCCAGCGCGATGGCGGTGGTCAGCACCCTGGTCACATGGTCGATATTGCCGCCCACGATCATGATCGCGCCGACCTCGCCAATGCCCCGGCCAAAGCCGGCCAGCATCGCGGTCAGCAACGCCCGGCGCCCGTCCCACAGGATCGCGGCGATCCGCTGCGCGCGCGAGGCGTTCATCGACAACAGCAGGTCGTGATACTCGGCCCACAGGTCGCGCATGGTCTGATGCGCGATCGAGGCGATCAGCGGGGTGATGATGATGACCTGGGCGATGATCATGGCGGTGGGGGTGAACAGAAGGCCCAGCACCCCCAGCGGCCCCGACCGCGACAGCAGCAGATAGACCGCCAGCCCCACCGCCACCGGCGGCAACCCCATCAGCGCGTTGAGCAGCGCAATGGTGAAGCGGCGGGCGCGAAACCGGTTGACCACCAGCCACGCCCCCAGCGGCAGGCCGATGGCCGAGGCGATCAGCACCGCCGTCAGCGTCACCCTGAGCGACAGGAAAACGATCTCGTAAAGATCCGGGTCGAACGTGAAGATCAGCTTCCACGCCTGCCACAGACCCGCTGCCAGCCCGTCCACCCGCGCCTCCTTGTGCAATCACCGCGACGAGGCAACACCATCCGCCCGGCCGGGGCAAGCCCTTTCCGCCCGCCGGCAGAGGTTTTCAGCGCGCCCGGCCCGGCTGTTCCGCCCGGAAATACCCGCGGGCGAATTCCATGAACACCCGGATCACCCGCACATCGCGCCGGGCGCTCAGGTGGATCAGGCTTTCGTTCATGGCCAGGCCGGTGCCGGTCAGGGGCAGTTCCACCAGCCGCGGGTCATGGCCGAACTCGGCCCGCGAGACAAAGCCGACCCCCGCCCCCGAGGCGACGATCTCGCGCACCGCCTCGCGCCCCTCGGCCTCGATCGCCGGGGTCAGCGCGATGCCCTGGCGGGCCGCCTCGGCCTCGAGCTTGGCGCGGGTTTTCGAGCCGCGCTCGCGCAGCACCAGCGGCAGCTCGGCCAGTTGGGCAAGGGTCAGCGGCGCCGCCGCCACCAGCCCGCGCGCGGCAAAGGCAACGATCGGGCTCGCCCCCAGGTCGAGCACCTCCATGTCGCGGCCGAAATCCTGGGTGCCGGCCAGGCCGATCTCGGCCTCATAGGCGGCCAGCGCCGCCAGCACCGCCTGGGTGTTGCCGGTGCGCAGATGCAGGCTGATCCGCGGGTGGCGGGCGCGAAAGGCGGTGATCAGGCCGGTAACGTGATGCGCCGAATCGACGATCAGCCGCAGCCTGCCCGCCGGCACTGCGCGCGCCTCGCGCAACAGGCCGGCCATCTCGGCCTCGGTCTCGAAATACCGCTCGGTCAGGCGAAACAGCGCCTCGCCCGCCGGGGTCAGCGCCACCTGCCGCCCGGCGCGGGTGAAAAGCTGCACGTCATGGCCGCGCTCCAGCGCCCGCACCTGCTCGGAAATCGCCGGCTGGCTCAGCGAAAGCGCCTCGGCGGCGCGGGAAAACCCGCCCAGCAGGGCGACGTGGTGAAAGGCCTTGAGCTGCGCGTGGCGCATGCGGCACCCTCTATAAGCTGCGCCTATTTATCAGGCAGGTTAATTGATTTTACATATGGCCTGGCCTCTGGTCAAACCGCATCGGAACACCAGGAGCGCACCCAACTGCATGGAGGCCCGGATGCACCCGATTGAAAAGCCCCGGCTGGGCGAGCCCTGGCTGCTGACCCCCGGCCCGCTCACCACCTCCCATGCCACCAAGGCGGCGATGCTGCGCGACTGGGGCAGTTGGGACGATGATTTTCGCGCCATGACGCAGGAGATGCGCAGCCGGCTGCTGGCCATGCTTGGGGAGGGGGCCGAGGCCTTCGACTGCGTGCCGATGCAGGGCTCGGGCACCTTCGCGGTCGAGGCGATGCTGGGCAGTTTCGTGCCGCGCGACGGGCGGGTTCTGGTGCTGGCCAACGGCGCCTATGGCAAGCGCGCGGCCGAGACCCTGCGCTATCTGGGCCGGGCGGTCGAGGTGCTGGACAAGGGCGATTACCTGCCGCCGCGCGGGGCCGAGGTGGCGGCGATCCTGGCCCGCGACCCGGCGATCAGCCACGTGGTGGCAATTCATTGCGAGACCTCCTCGGGGATTCTCAACCCGATCGGGGAAATCGCCCAGGCGGTGGAACGGGCCGGGCGCAAGCTGTTGATCGACAGCATGTCGGCCTTTGGCGCGCTGCCGCTGGAGCCCGGCCGGATTGCCTTCGAGGCGGTGGTTTCCTCGGCCAACAAATGTATCGAGGGGGTGCCGGGCTTCGGCTTCGTGCTGGCGCGGCGCCGGGCGCTGGAGGCGGCGGCGGGGCAGAGCCATTCGCTCAGCCTCGACCTGCATGCGCAGTGGGAGTACATGAACCGCACCGGCCAGTGGCGCTTTACCCCGCCGACCCATGTGGTGGCGGCCTTTCTCGAGGCGCTCCGGCAGCACGAGGCCGAGGGCGGCGTGGCCGGGCGGGGCGCGCGCTATGCCCACAACCGCGACGTGCTGGTGGCCGAGATGCGCGCGCTTGGCTTCGAGACCCTGCTCGAAGATGCCTGGCTCAGCCCGATCATCACCACCTTTTTCTGCCCCGCCGACCCGGCCTTCAGCTTTGCCGGTTTCTATCGGGCGATGAAGGCGCGCGGCTTCATCATCTATCCCGGCAAGCTGACCGAGGTGGAGAGCTTCCGCCTGGGCCATATCGGGCAGCTGGATGCGGCGGTGATGCGCGCCGTGGCCCGCGCCGCCGGCGAGGCGCTTGCCGAGATGGGCGTGCAAAGCGCGGCCCCGCCCGAGGCCGCCATGCGCGAGCGCGCCCGCCTGCGCGCCGCTGCACCCTGACACCAATCCACCCTGCGACACCCAACAGAGGACACCATCATGCACACTTCCCCCTATACCTATGAACGTCAGTATCGCGGCCCGGTTCAGGCGGTGATCCTGGACTGGTCCGGCACCCTGGCCGATGCCTATGTGATCGCCCCGGCGGTGGTTTTCGTCGAGGTGTTCGAAAAGCAGGGCGTGCCGATCTCGATGGAGGAGGCGCGCGGGCCGATGGGGCTGCGCAAGGATCTGCATATCAAGGCGCTGACCGAGGATCCGGTGATCCGCGAACGCTGGAAGGCGGCCAAGGGCGCCTATCCGACCCAGGCCGACGTGGATGCGATGTTTGCCGATTTCGTGCCGGCGCAGCTGGAGTGCCTCAAGAAATACACGGCCCTGCTGCCGGGCATCAAGGACACCATGACCGGGCTGCAGAAGCGCGGCATCAAGCTGGGCGCCTCGACCGGGTTCACCCGCGCCATGGTCGATATCCTGAATGCCGCCGCCATCGAGCAGGGCCTGACGCTGGACGCCACCGTGGCCGGCGACGAGGTGATCCACGGCGCCCGCCCGGCCCCGCATATGGTGTACAGGAACCTCGATCTGCTGGGGATCAGCGAGATCCGCTCGGTGGTCAAGTGCGACGACACCGTGTCGGGCGTGGGCGAGGCGCTCAATGCCGGCTGCTGGGGGGTGGGGCTGGTGCGCTACTCGAACTACATGAACATCAATTCGCTGGAGGAAGCGGCCGGCCTGCCGGAGGAAGAGATCGCCCGGCGCATGGCCCATACCCGCAGGCTGCTGGAGCAATCCGGGGCGCATTACGTGATCGACAGCCTGGTGGAACTGCCCGAGGTGATCGCCGATATCGAGGCCCGCCTGGCCCGCGGCGAGAAGCCCTGACGCGTTTCGCCGGGGCGAGGGGGCGCTGCCCCCTCGCGCTCCCCCGGGATATTTTCAAACAGAAGAAGAACCGGCCGGTTCAGAAGTAGTGCACCAGGCGCAGGCTGGCGGCGCGCGGCGGGGCGGCGAAGATGCCGGAGCCGGCCGAGGTTTCCAGCCCGCCGAAGCTGGTCCCGGGGGCGCCGAGGGGCTGGGAATAGCTGAATTTCAGGTTGGTATTGTCGCTGAGCGCATAATCCGCCGCCAGCGACAGCAGCGCGCTGGAATCGGTGAGCGAGAGCAGCGCCAGCGGGCTGAGGCTCAGATCCGGGGTCAGCTGCATCTGTGCGCCCAGCGCCAGGTAATCGGTGCCGGTGAGAAAGACCTGGCCGGTTGCCAGCCGCTTGTTCAGGCTGGCCGGCAGCGCATCCAGCGCGGTGCCGGGGGCGACGCCGAAGCCGTTGTGGAAATATTCGGCGAACCAGGACAGGCTGACATCGCCGAGCGCGCCGACATTGGACAGGCTGAGGAGCCACGAGGGCTTGTAGCCGCCGCCGGCCAGTTGCCAGCCCACATATTCGGCCTTCCACGAGGCATCGCCCAGCGGCCCGGCCAGCCCGAGCGAGGCCACCCGGTCGCCGCGGTCGCGCGCCGCCATCAGGGCCACGTCCACCTCGCCCAGCCGGAACGCCCCGCGCAGGGCGAAGGTCGAGGCGTCCGGGTCGATGGCGCCGCCGGGCAGGGCCGGGCGCGGCACCCAGACCGCCTGGATATCGGCGCCGGAATCGAACAGGTATTGCCCATAGAGCATGTCCACGCCGGGCTTGTAGCTGGTATCCGGCGCGTTGGGGGCGAACGGGGCGACGATATCGCCGGGGTGAAAGACCAGCCCCTCGCCCCAGGTGATCGCCTGCCGCCCGGCCTTGAGCACCAGCGCGGCATCGGCATAGCTGACCGACAGCCGGTCGATCCGGGCGCCCAGGGCGGTATCGCCGTTGATCTGTGCCACGGTCAGGTTGAACAGGGTGGCCGGCGGCGCCGGCGGCAGGAACGGCGCCAGGGCGGCGCGCCAGGCAACCTCGTCGCCGGAGAGCACGCCAAGCTGCGCGTGCAGTTGAAAGCGCAGCGGCCCGGCGGCGGGCTCCCACATCAGGCGGGCCTGCCCCTGCCAGGTCCGGCGGCTGGCAAAGCCCAGGGCCGCGTCCAGCGAGGCCGGGCCGGCCCGGTCGAAGGCGCCGCCGATTTCGGTGCGCACGGTAAGCCCCTGGGCGGCGGCGGGGCCGGCCAGAAGCGCGATCAGGGCAAGGCTACAGGCGCGTGTCATGGACAATCCTCCCGTCCAGAAGTTCGATATGGCGCGCCGAACGGTCGATGACGCGCGGATCGTGGCTGCCGATCACGAAGGTGGTGCCGTATTCGCGGTTGAGCCCCTGCATCAGGTCCACCAGCTCGGCCGTGGTCTTGCTGTCGAGGTTGGCGGTGGGCTCGTCCGCCAGCACGATGGCGGGGTTGGAGACCAGCGCACGGGCCACGGCAACGCGCTGTTGCTGACCGCCGGACAGGGCCGAGGGGCGGCGGTGGCCCATGCCGGCCAGCCCGACCTGTTCCAGCAGCGCGTCGGCGCGGGCGCGGCGGCTGGCGGCGGGCACGCCCTGAAGCTCCAGCACGAACTCGATATTCTCGCGCGCCGACAGCACCGGGATCAGGTTATAGGCCTGAAAGACAAAGCCGATCCGGCGCAGGCGCAGCTCGGAAAGCTGATCGCGGTTCAGCGCCGACAGGCTGGTGCCGTCGATGATGACCTCGCCGGAACTGGGCCGGTCGAGCGCGCCGATCATGTTCAGCAGCGTGGTCTTGCCCGAGCCCGACGGGCCGGCCAGGGTGGCGAAATCGCCCGGCATGATCTCCAGGTCCACATCCACCAGCGCCTGTACTTTCAGCGCGCCGGCGCCAAAGCTCTTGCAGAGCTTGCGGCAGGATACGATCGGCTCGGTCATCGGTCTCTCCTCAGGTTGCATGGCGCATCGCCTCGACCGGGGCAAGCCGGGCCGCCCGGCGCGCCGGCCACAGCGCCACCAGCACCCCCAGCCCCCAGATCGCCAGCGAGAACCCGGCCATGGCCGGCAGATCGAAGCCCGGCCGGATCACCTCGCCGGACTGGAACATCTCGAGCCCGGCGGCAAAGCGCGACAGGTCGATGCCGCCATGCAGCGCCAGGAGCGTGGCCGAGGCCAGGATCAGCCCAACCGCCACCCCCGCCCCGATCAGGAACACCCCCTCGATCGCCACCAGCAGCAGCACCTGCCGCGGCTTCATCCCCAGCGCCCCCAGCAGGCCGAATTCATGGGTGCGCTCGAACACCGCCATCAGCTGGGTATTGACGATGCCAATGGCCATCAGCGCGAACACCACCCCCATCCAGATGAAGATGAAATTGCCCATGAAGGCATCGGTGGTGGCCAGGAACAGGGCGATCTTCTTCCAGCTTTTTACCTCGAGCCCCGGCGCCGCCGCGCGCAGGCGGGCAAGGGTGGGCTCAAGCCGGGCCGGGTCGGGGATGCGCAGCACGATCTCGGAAATTTCGCCGCCGTCGAGCCCGACAAAGGCGCGCATGGTGTCGATGCCGGTGAACAGGAAGAAATCCTCGGTCTGCTTGTCGGCGTCATAGATGCCGACCACATCGAAGCTCTGCTCGCTCATGGCGCCGTCGGTGTTCTGGCTCATCAGGATCACCCGGCGGCCCAGCCCGGTCTTGAGCCGGCGCGCCATGTTCCGGCCCAGCACCACGCCGGAATCGTCGGGGCCGCTCAGATAGCGCCCCTCGACCACCTTGCCGGGCAGCGAGGAAAGCGCGGCCTCGGCGCCGGGATCGACCCCGAAGATGCTGGCCGGCAGGGTCTTGTATTCGCTCACCACCACGCCGGGCAGGCCCAGCCGCGCAGCCCAGGCGGCAATCGCCGGGTCCCGGAGCGCGGCGCGCAGGGCCGGGGGCGGCGGCGCCATCAGGGTGGCGATATTGGGGTCGTCCAGGTAGCCCGGCGCGTGGATCTGGGCCTCGCCGGTCAAAAGGTCGAGCACCTGCGCCTTGCGGCTTTCGCCCCAGGCCACCAGGAAGGCGTTGAAGAACAGCACCGACCACAGCCCCACCGACACCACGATCAGGGTAATCCCCGTGCGGCGCGGATTGCGCCACAGGTTGCGCCAGGCCAGGGGCGCGAATATGCGCAGGTTTTTCATCAGCTTGCCATTGCCGTTACCGGTTCAAGCCCAAGCGTGCGCCGATAGGGGATGATGCCCAGCAGGCTGATCGCCACCACGATGACGCCGGGGCCGATCAGCACCCGAAACGGGGTCATTGCCGGATACATCCGGGTCGGCAGGCCCCATTGGCGATAGATTTCCTCCATGCCCTCGAAGGCGATGCCCACATGCTGCACCCAGGCCGTCACCGCCATGCCCAGCCCCACGCCCAGGCCGGTGCCCATCACGCTGAGCAGGATCATTTCCACCCAGACCAGCCGGCCGATCTGCCCCGGCTTCATGCCCAGCGCCAGCAGCATGCCGAACTCGCGGGTGCGTTCGAGCACCGACATGTAGAGCGTGTTGAGAATGACAAAGACCACCACCACCACCAGGGTCGCGTAAAGCAGCACCGCCGTGGTCATGTCGAGCTGGATCGCGCTCTTGACCTCGGGGTGGAGTTCGCCCCAGTCGAGATAGACCAGCCCGTGCCTGGCGGCGATCCGGCGTAGCGCCGGGGTGGCGCCGGCCACGGCGTGAAAATCGCCGCCCACCGCCACCACGTTGACGCCCCCCTCCATATAGAAACTGTCGTTGAACCGGGCCAGCGGCATCTGGGCGATCTGGCGGTCGATCTCGGGCATGCCGGTCTGAAAGACACCCACGACCTTGAGCACATCCGCCGCCACCGAGCCATCGGCGGCGGTGCCCAGAAGGGTCACGCTGTCGCCCGGCGCAAGCCCCATGTTGCGCGCCAGCCCCGCGCCGATGACAATGGCCGCGTCGTCGCCGGGGGCAAGCGCCCGCCCGCGCGCGACCAGGGTGGAAAAGGTGGTCACCTTCGGCTCGCGCTCAGGGTCGATGCCGATCACCGCCGCGGCAAAGCTGCGCTCGCCACTGGCCAGCAGGGCAAAGCCGGTGGCGCGGGGGGCGGCCTCGGCCACTGCCGGCAGCCGGGCCAGGTCGGCCAGCAGCGCCTCCGGCTCCATGATCCGGGCCGCGATGTCCGGGTCGTCGTGATAGCCGGGCGGCTGAAACTGACCATAGCCGTCGGCGATTTTCAGCATGCTCGCCTTCATCGTGTCATAGGCGCCGAACTGGAACGACAGCATGAACACCAGCAGCACCGAGGCAAAGGCCATGCCCCCGACCGACAGCGCCGTGCGGATCGGTTGGCGCCAGATATTGCGCCAGGCAAGCGCGGCAATCATCGCCTACCTCGGATTTTGCAGGTTCGACCTGGTGAACATGTAGGCCGGGATCGGGATGTCGAACTCGGCCGAGCGGGTGGTGACGCGGGTATATTGGCCGGGCTTGGCATCGACCTTCATGGTCATCACCACCGGATAGGGCCGCCCGCCCAGCACGCCGATCTTGTCGGCGGTCATCACCCGCACCCGCTTGCCCAGCTGGTCGAAATACTCGACCTTGACCAGCACCCCGTCGGCGCGCACCGACACCACCTGCTTGCCCCAGACGATGGGCTTGCCGGGCTTGGGCACCGACTCGATGATATCCACGTGCCGGCCGCCGTTGCGGGCGCTGCCGATCAGCCGGTGGGTATAGTCATCCACCACCTTTTCGCTGCGCGACAGGTCTTCATACGAGAAATCCGAGCCCAGCCACGACTGGCTCATGGCGCTGGCCGGCAGCTTGATCACCTGGTTGAGCCTGGGGTTGAAAACATAGGTGGAATTGCCCAGTTGCAGCGTCGCATTGCCGGCGTCGCGCGGCGGCGCGATCACCCGCACCAGCCCCTTGCGGTCGCCCTGGGTCCAGCTTTCCAGCGTCATGGTCCGGGTGGTGCCGCGCCGGATCTTCATCTCGATCACCGCATGCGAGGACTTGGCCCGGTAATTGGCAAAAGCCGCCTTGAGAATGGCGCGCGCATTGCCCGCCGCCCCTGCCGGCAGCGGCATCGCAAGGCTGACCCCCGCCCCCGCCAGCATCGCCAGGGTTTCACGCCGGCTGCGCTCTGGGCTATGGTGGAGAAGGCTCATGGCAGGATCCTTTCGCTTGCGGGCGCTTGCGGGGCCACCGGGCCATATCAGGCCGCCAACCCACTGGACTACCCGGTCCAAACTCACTATAGACCCACGCAAGGAACCCGGTCAAGACCATGCACGCACATCCCTCCGACAAACTGCCCGATGCAAAACGGGCGCGGCTGTTCCAGGTGGCCAGGGGCGAATTTGCCGCCAGGGGCTTCAGCCAGGCCTCGCTCAACCGCATCATTTCGCAGGTGGGCATGAGCAAATCGTCGTTCTATCACTATTTCGCCAACAAGTCGGACCTGTTCCGCCAGAGCTTCCTTGACGCGCTGGCGCCGATCCTGCGGCTGGCCGACAGCCTGGAAATCGACGCCGGCCGGGCCGCCGATGTCTGGCCGGCCATTACCCGGATGGCGATGCAGGTGATGCCGATCGTGCATGCCTCGCCCGAGATCGTCATGGCCGGGCGGATGTTCTATCGCTCGCGCGAAGATGCCGCCGGCACGGCGGTGACCGAGCCCTTCCTTACCGGCTTTTCGGGCTGGCTGAGCCGCCAGCTTGCCGCCGGGCAGGCGCTGGGCGCCTTTCGCCGCGACCTGCCCGAAAGCCTGCTGATCGACCTGCTCATGGCCATGGGGATGAGCATGGACCGCTGGATGCTGGCCCATTGGGAACAGATGGACGAGGCCCGCCGGCTGCACCTGACCGATGCCGGCTTCGACCTGCTCAGGCGGCTGCTGGCGCCGGGCTGAGCCTGCTCATGCCGGGCCGAAAATCCCCACCGGCGCCGGCGCATGGCCCGGCAGCACCCGGCCAAGATCGGCCCCGCCGTTCTGGGCGGTCAGAACCTCGGCCAGCACGTCGCGGTAATCGGTGGTGATCGCCAGGTCAAGCCCGTCATCCAGCGCCTCGCCGGTCAGGCCCGGCCAGCGCCCCAGCATCCGGCCGCCGCGCACATTGCCGCCCAGCACCATCATCGCATTGCCGAAACCGTGGTCGGTCCCGGCCGAGGTATTGGCGCGCAGCCGCCGGCCGAATTCGCTCATCACCACCACATTGGTGCGCGCCGCTATCGGCCCCAGGTCGCGCCAGAACGCCATCAGCGCCCCCGACAGGGCCGCCGCCTGGCCGGCAAAGGCATCGGCCTGGCCCTCATGGGTGTCCCAGCCGCCGAAATCCACCGTCGCCACCCGCAGGCCCAGGTCCAGCTTGATCGCCTGTGCCACCTGGCGCAGCATCTCGGACAGGTCGTTTTCGGGGTATTCCACCGCGCTCTGATACTCGATCAGTTCGTCATGCGCATCGAACAGCCGGCCGCGCAGCGCCTTGTTGACCTGCAGCAGCCGCTTGAGCGGCCCGGCCATCAGCGGGTTGCCGGCAAAGCCGTTCATCAGGGCCGGGATCAGAAGCTCCTGATCGCCGGAATCGCCGGGCAGGGCCAGATCCTCGAGGTAATTGGCCACCGCCACTTCATGCGCGCCGCGCAGGCTGTCGGGCGCCCGGTCGCCCACCGCCAGCACCGGCAGGGTGCCCTCGGGCCGGGTCTCGGCCAGCCAGCGCGCCAGCCAGCCGCTGGAGGCAAGCCCGGCGCCGGGGGCGGCGCGCTCCATGCGGTCCTCGGCCTCGAAATGGCTGCGGGTGCCATCGGTCAGCCCCGAAGCATGCACCACCGCCAGTTCGCCGGCGCGGTACAGCTCGGCCAGCCCGCCCGCCGCCGGGTGAAAGCGGAAATCCACATCCGCCGCCGGGTTGTCCAGCACATACCCGGCCGCGTCGCCCCGGCGCGCCACCCGCAGGTCCTCGGGCCGGGCCGCGATCATGTCGGGATCGCCCGCCGGGCAGATCAGGTGCAGCCCATCCATGCCGCCGCGCAGGAACAGGATTACCAGGATGTCGTCGTCTCTTGCCATTTTCGCGCTCCCTCAGCGGTAAAGAAAGACCGGGTCAAGCGCCGCGGTGGCGACCATCATCCGGTTGGTCCATTCCAGCACATCCACGTCGTCGGGCGGCGGCAGGGGGTCGTCGGGCGCAAGTTCAAGCGCGGTCAGGATCGGCGCCATGCGGGCCGGGTCGGTGCCGAAGCGCCCGGCCCAGTGGGCGGCCAGCCCGGCCATGTCGCGCACGCCTTCGGGGGCGCGGCGCAGGATGTCGTCGGTCAGCGCCGCCCCCTCGGCATGGGCCTCGAGCGCCAGATTGAGCAGCCCGTTGATGGTGCGGGTATTGGCCCAGTCGGCGCTGTGATCCGAGGCGCCGGTGGGCGGGCGCACCTCGTAGTGGTGCCAGCCGGCCTGATCCAGGAGCCAGAAGATATCGTCGCTGGTGGGTTCCAGCTCGGCCCCGGTGGCGCGCAGCACCGCCGCCAGAAACCCGAACGGCCGGCGCAGCTTGCCGGGCGGCGTGGCGTCGAATTCCGGGTGCCGGACGATGGTGCGGATCACCTGGGCGATCTGGTCGGGGCGGTCGCGATTGGCCAGGAAGGCCTCGGCGGCGGCGGCGCGATAGGCCTCGCTCGGGGCCTCGATCCCCAGCCGGCGCAGCAGCTTGCCGGTAACGAAACGGGCGGTGCCGGGATGCGCCGCCAGCAGGTCCAGCAACCGCTCGCCATCCTGAAGCGGCGGCGCGTGGTCCTCGAACTCGACCCCCAGGATGCGCTTCTGATAGGGGTCGTGCCAGGCCTCGATATAGTACATCTCGCCGCTCCAGGGGGCGAATTCGTTTTCCTCGAACTCGCGCCCGTCGCCGATCGACCAGCCGGTAAGCGCCCGCGCCACCTCGTACACGTCATCGTCGATATAGCCCGCCGCCAGCCCCTCGCGGGCGCCGGGCACCTCGCTCCAGTGCTCATAGCGGTCGTTGAAATAATGCTCCTGCCCCAGCGTGTGCAGCTCCAGCAGCTCGCGGGCGTAATTCTCGTTGGCGGGGCTGGCGCGGCTCTCGTCATTGTCAAGATAGCGCAGCATCACCGGCGCCTTGGCCGAAACCGCCAGCAGGTCGCGGAAATTGCCCAGCGCATGCGCCCGCATGCCCTGATCATAGACCGGGAACAGCGCATGGGTCAGGTCGTCCTTGTTGGAATTGACGCTGAAATGGTTGAGCCAGAACTGGGTCATCACCTCGTTGAGCTGGGCCGGGTCATGCACCGCCCGCACCAGCGAGGCCAGGCGCGCCTCATAGGCGGGCCGCTCGCGCTCCTCGCCGGCAAGCGGCAGATCCTCGCGCAGCAGCTGGACCAGCTCCTCGGGCCGGGCAAACAGCCACTTGAGCGGCCGGTGCTCGGCCATCGCGGGCCAGGGGCGCGGCGGGGTGTCCGGGTCTTCGGGCGTGGTTTCGCCGGCCTCATACTCGATCCACAGGCGCGCCTTTGCCAGGCGGGCGCGGATCTCGGGCCCGTTCACCGGCATGGCCAGCTGCTCCTCCAGCCATGCCTCGCGGCCAAGCGCCGCCAGGCGGGCGCGCGATTGCGGCGTGGCGCCAAAGCTCAGGCGGTTGAGAAACACATCCTCCGGGCGGCGCGCAGCCGAGGCCGCCGCCAGCGCCCTGCCCCCGGCCAGCGCGCTCAGCAAAAGCCCCGCAACCCCCTTGTGCACATCCCGACGCGTCAGCTGCATGGCCCCTCCTATTCTTTGGTCTTGCTTGCGACGCGACCCTAGGACCGGCCCGAAAAATTCACAACCGGCGCGGGCCGGATCGGCCAATTCCTGCCGGCAAGATCGGCATGGGGCCTGCACGGCGCGGCGTACCGCGCCCCGGTCGGCCATTTCGGCTTGCAAGCGGCCGGCGCGCGCGCCACGCTGGGCCATGGACCATGCCTTGCCTGCCCGCCCTGGTGCCGCCCGCCCTGCCTGCCCTGCCCGCATGGCACCGGGGCAGAAGCTGATCGCGGTGGCGGCGATCGGCGCGATCCTGTGCTATTTTTCCGAAATGCTGTTCTGGAGCGCCCCGCCCGAAGGCAGCTCTGCCGCCGGGCTGGGGCTGACCTGGGGGTTTTATGCCTTTGCCGGCTGGGGCGCGCTGGTGGCGGCAAGCTGGAGCGGGCCGGCGGGGCTGTTCGGGCTGTTCCTGGCGGGCAGCCTGATGGGCTGGATCGTCGAGGGGGTGGCGGTCGATGAAATGTACGCGGCGCTGCCGTTTTCGCTGATCTGGACACCGATGGCCTGGCACGCGCTGGTCTCGGGCATCTGCGGCCTGTGGCTGGTGCGCGCCTCGGCCCGCTGGTCGGTGACGGCGCAGCTGGCCTTGCTGGCGGGGCTGGGCGCGGCGGCGGGGCTGTGGGCGCTCTACTGGCCGCTGGAACGCGCGGCGCTACCCGGCCCCGGCCCGGTGCTGGCCTGGCTGGCGGGGCTGGGGCTGGCGGTGCCGCTGGCCAACATGGCGCTGGACCGGCTGCCGCCCGCCTATCCGTTCTCGCCCCGCGAGGCGCAGGCGGCGGCGGGGCTGATCGCGGCGCTGTGGGCCTTGAAACTGGCGCTGCTGCGCATCCCGGCGCTGTTTGCCTTTCCGGCCGTGGTCGTTGCTGCCCTGTGGCTGATGCGCCGGCTGGGCGGCGGCCCGGCGCCGGTGCTTCTGCCCGCGCGCCCGGTGCATTCGGCCCGCCACCTGGCCTTTCTGCTGCTGCCGGTGACGGCGGGCGCGGTGGCGCTTTCCGGCTGGCGCCGCTGGCCCGACGGGGTCGAAACCAACGCCGCCTTTGCCATCGTGCTGTCAGCCGCGGCGGGCACCCTCACCGCCGCCGCCCTGTGGCGCGGCTTGAGAAAACCGGCCTGAGGCTTTATCTGTGGCACCTCGGAAAGGGGCAAGATGTCGGCGATCACGAAAAATCCCAAGCTCGAAGGCGGCAAGCGGTTTGTCATGCACAGCCCGTTCCAGCCCGCCGGCGATCAGCCCACGGCGATTGCCGAACTGGTGGCCGGACTCGAAGCCGGCGAACGCGACCAGGTGCTGCTGGGCGCCACCGGCACCGGCAAGACCTATACCATGGCCAAGGTGATCGAGGCGACCCAGCGCCCGGCCATCATCCTGGCCCCCAACAAGACCCTCGCGGCCCAGCTTTATGGCGAGATGAAGGGGTTTTTCCCGGAAAACAGCGTCGAATATTTCGTCTCCTACTACGATTATTACCAGCCCGAGGCCTATGTGCCGCGCTCGGACACCTTCATCGAGAAGGAAAGCCAGATCAACGAGCAGATCGACCGCATGCGCCATTCGGCGACGCGGGCGCTGCTGGAACGCGACGACGTGATCATCGTGGCCTCGGTCAGCTGCATCTATGGCATCGGCAGCCCGGAAACCTATGTCGCCATGACCCAGGACCTGGAAGTGGGGCGCGCCTATGACCAGCGTCAGGTGATGCGCGAGCTGGTGGCGCAGCAATACAGCCGCGCCGATGCCGGTTTTGCCCGCGGCAGCTTCCGGGTGCGCGGCGACAGCCTGGAAATCTGGCCCAGCCACCTCGAGGACCGGGGCTGGCGGCTGTCGTTCTTTGGTGAGGAGCTTGAGGCGATCACCGAGTTCGACACGCTGACCGGCAAGAAGACCGACGCGCTGGAAAAGGTGCGCGTCTATGCCAATTCGCATTACGTGACCCCGACCCCCACGCTCAAACAGGCGATCGCCGGCATCAAGCTGGAGCTCGCGCAGCGGCTGGAGCAGTTCGAGGCCGAGGGCAAGCTGCTGGAGGCGCAGCGGCTGGAGCAGCGCACCCGCTTCGACCTGGAGATGCTGGAGGCGGCGGGGTTCTGCAATGGTATCGAGAACTATTCCCGCTACCTGACCGGCCGCGCGCCGGGCGAGCCGCCGCCGACCCTGTTTGAATACATCCCCGACAATGCCATCGTCTTTGCCGATGAAAGCCATGTCAGCGTGCCCCAGATCGGCGGCATGTACCGGGGCGACTACCGGCGCAAGTTCACCCTGGCCGAGCACGGCTTCCGCCTGCCCAGCTGCATGGACAACCGGCCGCTCAAGTTCGAGGAATGGGACGCCATGCGCCCGCAATCGGTGTTCGTCTCGGCCACGCCGGGGCCGTGGGAGCTTGAGCGCACCGGCGGCGCGTTCACCG
>CAZPDV010000008.1:0-18113 GCA_964585355.1 uncultured Aliiroseovarius sp. | reverse complement strand
CCTTGGTATCGACGGCGGCGCAGAACACGATTTTCGGGTCGATCTCCAGCGCCGCTTCCTGGATCGGGGGCAGGACCTTGTCGGTAAATTCGGTGAAGGGCGCCATCACCTGTTGCGGATTGGTGCCGGGGATGGGGGTATATTGGCGCGAGAAAAGCGCCTCCATGCTGATCTCGCCCGAATCGATGCCGGCTTCGAATGCCTGTTGCACATCCTTGGTAAGGCGCTGAATTTCTGCGATCATCTGGCCGTCCTGGGTCTTGCCACCCAGGGCGACTGCAGACTGGAACATGCTTTCGGCCCTGTCCACCAGCGCATTGGTCTTTTCGCGCATCTGGTGAATGCCACGGCTGGTATCCTCAAGCTCATGACCCATGGAGGTAAAGCTGACCTGGAAGGCTTCGATGGCACCGCCGGTTTCGGCGGCCGAGGCGTGGATCTGTTTTGCATCCGCGTGGATCGAATGAACGTGGTCTGCAATTGCCGAGAGCGCCTGGTCGGATTCCTTGGCTTCTTCCAGAACCTTGTCGGCATTTTCGCCGGCCGAATTGGCCTGTTCGCGGATGTCCTGCACCGCGCCGACCAGGCCGGTGATGTTGCCGTCAATCCCCTCGGCCGCGGCCGCGGTCTTGCGCGAGAGGTCGTTGATCGCTTCTGCCACGACGGCAAAGCCCTTGCCGGCATCGCCGGCGCGGGCGGCTTCGATCTTGGCATTGATGGCAAGGATGTTCACATGCTTGGCAATATGGGCAATGGTGTCGTTCGAGGCGCGGGTTTCTTCCAGCGTTTCTTCGATTGCCGTGACCCGGTCATCCAGCGATTTCACCCAGGCGGCAAGATCCTGCACCCGGTGACCGGCGCCGCGAATCTTGTCAACCGAGCCTTCGACCGCGTTCAGGGTGGTGGTGATGGTGTCGCCCACCGCGGTAATGGCGCGCTGTACCCTGGTATTGCCGTCAAGCATGCGCCGGGCGCCCGCATCAACTTGTCCGAGCAACTTCATGACCCGCTCGGTATTTTGGTCAATCTGGTACATGGTGGCAGCAATGTCGACCGCGTCGAAGCTCAGCTCGGATGCCGAGCGGCAGATCTCATCGAGTTTTTCGTCCTGCTGGTCAGGCGGGTCAGGCAGTTTCAGGTCACGCACGTGCTGCATCAGGGTCTCCGGTTACTCACTCGGGCCTGTCTACATCATTTGCATTACGCAATGCTTAACGGATCAGTGCTCGATCGCCTCTTCGCGCACAAACATGTTGGCCCAGGCGCGGTCGATCAGCTCGGGGCTCATCCGGGGGGATATCCCCTCAAACGCGCAGATGGCAAGCATTTGATCTATAAGGAAAACCGGCTGGTAATTGGCATAGACGTTGTTGATTGTCGGATATTTGTTCTTCAGCAGATGCACCAGCGCCGCCTCGTCCAGCGGCATGCCCTTCTTGCGCGCCACCATGGCGAAGATCTTGAGGAAATCCTCCTGCCCCGGCCCGTCGATCTTGATCTTGAAGAAGATCCGCCGGAGTGCGGCCTTGTCGAAGATTTCGTTGGGGTGGAAGTTGGTGGAAAAGATCACCAGCGTGTCGAATGGCACCTCGAATTTCTCGCCCGATTGCAGGGCCAGGATATCCTTGTTTTCCTCAAGCGGCACGATCCAGCGGTTGATCAGCGCCTGCGGCGGTTCGGCCTGGCGGCCAAGGTCGTCGACGATGAACACGCCGCCGGTGGATTTGAGCTGCAGCGGCGCCTGATAGGTGCGCGAGGTGGCATTATAAACCAGGTCGAGCATGTCGAGCGTCAGCTCGCCGCCGGTGATCACCGTCGGCCGGTCGCACAGCACATAGCGCCGGTCATAGCGGTTGGCGCTGCGGCGCAGCGAGGTCGGATCGTCAGTGGCTTCTTCGGCCGAGGAATGCACGATCGGGTCATAGACCGTGATCACCTGGCCGGAATATTCGATCGCCCGCGGCACATAGATGCGGTCGCCCAGGGCATCGCGTATGCCATTGGAAATACTTGATTTACCGTTGCCGGGCGGGCCATACATCAGGATCGAGCGGCCGGCCGAGACCGCCGGGCCAAGCTGATCGAGCAAGCTGGGTGGCAAGACCAGGTGCCCCATGGCGCCGGTCAGCTGCTCCCGGGTGATCTGGATGTTTCGGATCGACTGGCGCTTGACCTGTCTGGCATATTCCTCCATCGGCACCGGCATGGCGCCATAATATTCCGACTGCGCCAGCGCATCGAGCGCGCGGGCCTTGCCGCTGTCGGTGAGGCGAAAGCCGATCTCGCTGCCGGCGCCGGCATGCAGGGTGCCGGTGGCCTCGACCAGGCCCTGATCGCGCGCATCGTCCACCAGCTCCTGCACCACTCTGGCCGGGATGCACAGCACCTGTTCGAGCGCGCTGATTTCCTCGCGGTTGGTGCGGAACATGGTCTTGAGCAGGATGTCACGCATCATCACCCGGTTGAGCCCGGTATCCTCGATATTGCGCGCGGGGGGCGGCGCCATGACGCCGCTGGTCTGAATATTCATGTGCCTGCTCGTTTTTTGCCTGTTTTGCCGGTAATCATAGCGTTTTGCCCCTTGTAAAACAACACAAACCGCAAATCGGCTTTTGCAATGGCCATTGTCGGGCGTTAGGATTGCCAAAAAGCTAACGGGGCAGGGCAGGCGATGGCAAAGAACTTAAAACTGGCGCTATTTCTGGTGGCTTTCGTGGCCGGTCTTGCGGCGCTGGAACTGGGCAAGGGCGGCTTTTACATCGGCAAGCACGAGGGCGACACCCTGCACCTGTTGCAGATGGTGTTACGCATGGCGGCGGGGGATGTGCCGCACCGGGATTTCCACACCCCGATCGGGTTCATGGCGCTGTGGCCGATCGTGGTTTTCCTCAAGGCCGGGCTGGGGGTTGGCCGGGCGATGCTGGCGGCCCAGCTGCTGGTGGCGGCGGTGCTGTTGCCGGCGATCTGGTGGGTGGCGGCCAGCCGCTTTCGCGGGGTCTGGGCGTTTCTGTTCGGCGCGGCGGTGCTGGTGCTCAGCCTGGCGCTGGTGCATGGCGAAACCGATACTTCCGTTTCAATTTCAATGCATTACAACCGCTGGGCCTGGGCGGTTTCCTGGCTGGTGATTGCCACGGCGCTGGTGCCGGCGCGCAAGGACGTGCGGGCAAACCCGGTGGCCGATGGGGTGGTGATCGGCACCGGCATGGCGCTGCTGGCGCTGATCAAGGTGACCTATTTCGTGGGCTTTGCGCCGGCGGTGCTGGTGGCGGTTCTGGCCAGCCGGCAACCGCGTATCCTGCTGACGGCGCTGATCAGCGGGCTTGGCGTGGCGGTATTGGCGACGCTGGTCATGGGGGTCGCGTTCTGGGGCAATTACCTGAGCGACCTGCTGGTGGTGCGGGCCTCGACCGTGCGGCCACAGCCCAGCCTGCCGTTTGGCGCAGTGGTGGCGGCGCCGGCCTATATGGCCGGGTCGCTGGTGGCGGTGCTGGGCGTGGTGCTGCTGCGGCAATCGGGGCGGGCGCAGGCCGGGCTGGTGTTGTTGCTGCTGGTGCCGGGGTTCTTCTATGTGACCTATCAGAACTACGCCAATGATCCGCAATGGCTGGGCCTTCTGGGGGCCGCCCTGTGGGCGCTGGCGCCGCGCCGGGGGCGTAGCAACGGGCTGGGCTGGAACCTGCACCAGGCCACCCGCCTGACCGCGATGGCGGCGCTGATCCTTGCCGCCCCCTCGATGCTCAACCTCGCCTACAGCCCGTTTCGCCACGCCGTTGCCGATCCGGCCGAGTATGCGCCGATGCTGCCTGGCTCCGGTATCAACCAAGACCTGCAAATCAAGCGCAGCCGCACCAGGCAGGTGCTGGCGCAAATGCCGATTGACGGGCCGGGCACGCCGTTCGCGGCCTATACCGATGCCGATATGCATGCAGATTCAGCGGTGACCTTTCAGGGCGAAAACCTGCCGATCTGCACCTTGCAGGTGGGGGCGGTGCCCTGGTACACGGCGATGGCGGACGACCTCATCGCCTCCGGCCTGGCCCGGGGCAAGACCGTGCTGACCGCCGATCTGTTGTCGGCATTCTGGCTCTATGGCGCGTTTGAGCCGCTGCCGGGCGCCTCGCCATGGTATTATGGCGGCCTGCCGGGGTGGGAGGCGGCGGATTACCTGCTGGTGCCGCTCTGTCCGATGGCGGCGCCGGTGCGCAAGATGATCCTCGAGGAAGTCACCCGCCGGGCCACGCCCCTGACCGAGGTTCGCCGCAACCAGATGTACATCCTCTACCAAAAATGACCGCCCGCGCGCTTCTTCTGTTCGGAAATATCCCCGCCGGAGGCCTCAAATCAGGCTCATCCGCAGGATGAGCCCCCCAACGGGCACGGCCGCTCACCCGCCCCAGATCACCCCGGCAACCAGATAGAAAACCAGCGCCGGCGCCAGCGCCAGCCCCATGGGAAAATCCGACCGCTCCCAGCTTTCCCAATCGGGAAAGCGCGCCCGGACCACGTTCATGCGCCGCACCAGCCGGTGAATGACAAAGGCCGCGATCACGGTTGGCGCCAGAAGATACAGGAAAAACGCCACGTCCCCGCCGGCGATGAAAGGGGCCATGGCGGCGGCGAACTTGGCATCGCCCGCCCCCAGCAACCTGAGCGACGAGGCGACAAAGCCGACCGCCAGGATCACCAGGAAATGCAGCAACCGCCATTTCCAGACCGCAAAGGGCAGGGCCAGCAGCCCGACCAGCAGAAAGACCAGCATCAACGCCCCCACCGCCTTGTTGGGGATCTTCATGCGCGCCATGTCGCTCCAGGCCACCCAGATGGCGATCGGCAGGACGAAAGGCAGAAACCACAGCGCCGAAGACGCGCTCTCGGCCAGGCTCATCCGTTTCTCACGTTGTTTTCAAGCGCCGCCAGCGCCCGGGCCGCCTCTTCGAAATATTGCGGGTGGGTGTCGATTGCCTCCTGCAACAGGGTCTTGCCCATGGCGATATCGCCCCGCTTGATGGCGCTCAGCCCGGCCGTGTACAGCAACTGCGCCCGCTCGATCTGGGTCATCTTGATCGGCGGCATGTCATATTTGCGCTGGGCGGCGCGGGCCAGAACCAGGTTGTTCTTGGCGGTAAACAGGTCGGGCTTGTAGGTCAGCGCCTCGAAAAACAGCTTCTCGGCGCCGGCGTAATCGGCCCGGGTCAGCTTGGAATAGCCCCAGTTGTTGAGCACGCTGCCCGGATTGGTGGTCAGCCCGGCCGCGATTTCATAGAAACTGTCGGCCTTTTTCCAGTCCTTGTTGCTGTCGGCCACCATCGCCTCGAGCCGATAGCGCTTGTAGGTCTCGTAGGTGGGCGGGATGGTGTTGAGCACGGTTTGAGCCTTGGCCCAGTCGCCGGCGCGGATCAAGGCATCGGCCAGCGCCACCCGGTCCTCGTTGCTGGCCTCGTCGCTGTCCACCACCTGTTGCCAGATACGGGCCGCCTCGCGCGGCTTTTTCGCGCGGATCAGCGATTGCGCCAGCCCGCGTTTCAGATCGACCCGATCCGGGTTTTCCGAGCTGGCGCGCTGAAAATAGGCGACTGCCTCGTTCGGGTCGCCCATGCTCAGCATGATGTCGTTGAGGTTGCTCTCGTCGATCACGTTCAGATCGGCCAGGGTGCGGTTGACATCGGCCTTGCGGGTCTGTTCGCATGCCGAAAGGGCCAGGGCTCCGCCAATGCAGAGCGCAAAAATACCGGGATGGCGCATGTTCGCGTCCTTGTTACTGCTCTTACTGCTCTCTCTCGCCTTGCATTCAGATCTTCGACAGAAGCAGGTAATCCCCCGCGCCCCGTCGAACCAGTGCAAAGTCTGCCTTATTGGCCTCACTATAGGCCGGATTTTCGATTTTTGCGAGAGCCAGGCGCAAATTTTCGCGAATCTGTGGCGAATTTCCATTATCCAGCGCGAATGCGACCTTGAAGACACGCGCGGCCTCGGCCACATCGCCCTTTTCCATCAGGACAACGCCCAGGTTGTTCCATGCCGGCACAAAACCGTCATCGGCCCTGATGGCGCGGCGCAGCATGGTTTCGGCCTGTCCCAGCCGCCCCAGCGCCAGGTCGGCCGAGCCGATCGCCGACAGCACATCGACATTGATCCCGTGGTCGGCCGCGGCCCGCTCATAGGCCTTGAGCGCCAGTTGATATTCCCCCGCCGCCATCAGCCTGTGCCCGACGATCAGGCCATCGACGCTCTGCTCTCCGCGCGGCACGCCGGCGGGCGCATAGGGGCCATCGCCGGGGCCGGCCTGGCCGGTACATGCCCCCAGCGCCAAACCGAAACTCAGAACAAGGGGAAGGGCGTGCCGGGTCATGTTTTCCTGTACAAACGCTAGAACGAGGTGCTGGAGAGCAAGGTATAGATGCCATAGACCGACGGCCCGATCAGGATGATCAGAAGCGGCGGCACCGTCAGCATCATTGTGGCCAAAGTCATCTTGGTAGGCAAGGTATTTGCCTTCTCCTCGGCGCGCATCACCCGCTTGTCGCGCATTTCCGCCGAAAACACCCGGAGCGCCTCGGCGATCGAGGTCCCGAACGTGGTGGACTGGATCAGCACGGTGACGAAAGAGGCCACATCGGTAACCCCGGCCCGTTCCGACATGTCGCGCAGCACCTGCACCCGGTCCTTGCCCGCCTTCATCTCGTGGGCGACGATCTGGAACTCATCGGCCAGGGCGGGAAAGCCGGCGCGGATCTCGGTGGCGACCCGGATGATCGACTGGTCCAGCGACTGGCCCGCCTCGACACAGACCAGCATCATGTCCAGCGCATCGGGAAAGCCGTTGGTGATCTGCTCCTTGCGCTCTTCCACCCGGCGGGTGATCCAGTATTTCGGCGCCATATAGCCGACCACGCCGGGGATCAGGATGGTCAGCACCATCTTCTGGGTCGAAACCGGCTCGCCGTCGCTGCCCTGCAGGACCAGCGTGTAAAGCAGCCCGGCGGCCAGCAGGCCCAGCCCCAGCGCGAACTGG
This sequence comes from uncultured Aliiroseovarius sp., assembly GCA_964585355.1. Classification (GTDB taxonomy): domain Bacteria; phylum Pseudomonadota; class Alphaproteobacteria; order Rhodobacterales; family Rhodobacteraceae; genus JAAEUB01. The sequence continues at coordinate 11,101 of CAZPDV010000008.1, read as the reverse complement.
GCAAAATAGAACAGCCGCACCGCGCCCTTGCCCTTGTAGCCTGCCTGCAGGAGCTTGAGCTGAATGGCGGAATATTCTTCCTCGTCCTGGGGTTCGAGGAAATTCGAAAACTTTTCCAGCTTGTCCTTGCCCGAGGCCTGGCGCAGGGCCAGCTTCTGTTCGCCCTCGCCATGGCCGCTTTCGCGCGCCTTGCGCAGCCGGTCCAGCGGGTCGGATTGTTTTTTCAGCAGGATCGGCAGCGTCGCCAGGACCAGGGCCAGGCCCAGCCCACCCACCAGGTAGAGCGGCGCCAGCGGCCCCAGCGCATCGGTCAGCATGGTCATGATCTCTTGCATGGTCGCCCCCTAGACCTTGATGTTCACAAGCATCTTCATCACGAAGACGTTGGCAATCAGAAAGCCCGCTACCACCAGGCAGGCGGGAATGAACACGGCGGTTTCCTTGACTTCGTCATAGTAATTCGGCTGGATCACGTTGATCATCACCAGCGCGCCCAGCGGAAAGCCGGACAGGAAGGTGCCGGACCACTTGGCCTCGGCGGTGATCGCCTTGACCCGGCGAAACAGCTTGAAGCGCGAGCGGATCACCTTGGCAAGCCCATCGAGGATTTCGGCCAGGTTGCCGCCCGAGGTCTGCTGGATCGACACCGCCACCGCCAGAAAGCGCAGGTCCTGCATGTCCATACGCTCGGCCAGCGCCTTGAGCGCCTCGCCCACATCGCGGCCATAGGCGGCCTCGTCGGCGATCATGCCCATTTCGGTGCCCAGCGGGTCGGGCACCTCCTTGGCGACGATCTGGATGGCCGAGGAAAACGGGTGGCCAACCCGCAGCGAGCGCACCATCAGCTCGACCGCATCGGGCAGCTGCTCTTCCAGCAGCGCCATGCGTTTCTTGGCCTTGTTGTTGACCCAGACATAGACCGCGCCGATGCCCATGGCCACCGACACGGCGATGCGCACGGCGGTGCCGGCTTCGGTGCCGACGGTCAGGCCGACATAGGCCACCACCATCAGCCCGCCCATCACCATCAGTAATTGCGCGGGCGAAAAGGCGATCCCGGCCTTCTGCGCCTTGGTCGCCAGCAGCGAATAGAGCGGGATGCCGCGCGCCTTGAGGTGCTGGCTCATCTCCTTGCGCAGCTGCTCCATCACCTGCTCACGCGCCGCGCCCTTTTCCAGCAGGTCGAGCCGGCGATTGACCCGGCTGTTCAGGCTGATCGACTTGCCGAAAACGGTCAGGTAAACGCCTTCGACCAGGACCAGGACCGCGATGAAGATCAGGCCATAGATAAGAGGTTCGGCAGAAATAGCCATGGTGCTTACTCCGATGCGGCAGGTTCAAAGATCGAGGGCGGCAGGTCATAGCCCCACTGGCGGAAGCGTTCGGAAAAGTGCGAGCGCACGCCGGTGGCGGTGAAGCGACCGATGATCTTGCCGTCTGGTTGCAGGCCCAGGCGCTCATACCGGAACACCTCCTGCATCGAGATCACCTCGCCTTCCATGCCGGTGATCTCGGTGATCGAAACCATCCGGCGCGAGCCGTCCTGCAGGCGCGAGACCTGCACGAACAGGTTGACCGCGCTGGCGATCTGGTTGCGCACCGCCTTGAGCGGCATCTCGATCCCGGCCATGGCCACCATGTTTTCAAGCCGCGAAACCGCGTCGCGGGCCGAGTTGGCGTGGATCGTGGTCATCGAGCCGTCGTGGCCGGTATTCATCGCCTGCAGCATGTCGATCACCTCTTCGCCGCGGGTCTCACCCACGATGATCCGGTCCGGGCGCATGCGCAGGGCGTTGACCAGGCAATCGCGCTGGGTCACCGCGCCCTTGCCCTCGACATTGGCCGGGCGGCTTTCCATCCGCCCCACATGCACCTGTTGCAGTTGCAGTTCGGCGGTGTCCTCGATGGTCAGGATGCGCTCGGAATTGTCGATGAACGAGGACAGGGCGTTGAGCGTGGTGGTCTTGCCCGAGCCGGTGCCGCCGGACACGATGATATTGAGCCGGGTCGCCACCGCGGCCTGCAGATAGGCCGCCATTTCCTCGGAAAAGGCCCCGAACTGCACCAGGTCGTCGATGCCCAGCTTGTCCTGCTTGAATTTCCGGATCGAGACCAGCGAGCCGTCCACCGCGATCGGCGGCACCATGGCGTTGAAGCGCGAGCCGTCGGCCAGGCGGGCGTCAACGGCGGGGTTGCTTTCATCCACCCGCCGACCCACCGCCGACACGATCTTGTCGATGATCCGCAACAGGTGGCGTTCGTCCTTGAAGGTGGTGTCGGTGAGCTCCAGCTTGCCGGCGCGTTCGACAAAGACCTGCTTGGGGCCATTGACCAGAATATCGTTGACCGTGGGATCCTTCAGAAGCGGCTCCAGCGGGCCAAGCCCGGTCACCTCGTCATAAAGCTCCTGGTTGATCTGGATGCGTTCGTCCCGGTTCAGCACCACCCCCATTTCTTCCAGCTTTTCGGCGGCGATGGCGTTGATCTCGGCACGCAGCTCCTTTTCGCTGGCCGAATCCAGCGCGGCCAGGTTGAGGTTGTCGAGCAGCTCCTTGTGCAGTTCCAGCTTGATTTCCGCCAGGCGCTCGCGGCGCTTCTGCTCCTTGTCGGCGGCGGCCGGGCGGGCCTCGACCTTGGGGGCGGCGCGGCGCGTGACGGTCGGCTTTTGCGGCGTGGCAGGTTGTGGCGCCGGCGCGGCGGCCGGCTTGGCGGTGACCGGGGTCACGCGGCTCTTCTTGTCGGTTCCCGATTTCTTGTAACGTGAAAACACGGTATCCCCCTACTTGTTACCTACTTGCTGCCGTGGCGGCGGCGGCGGATTGCGCGGTTTCGTGCACCGATTGGGCGAGTTTCTGAATCGCGCGGCGCAGCGGGTTTTTCGCGGCCGTTTCGGCCAGCGGCAGGCCGTGATCGCCGGCCTGCACCACTTGCCTGGCGCCATCGGGCAGTTGCAGTTCGATCTTGATATCCAGGCTTTCGGCCAGCCGCTTGACCCGGCTCTTGCCGCTGATATCGGTGAATTTCGGCGCCCGGTTCAGCACATAGCGCAGCTTGTTGACCGGCAGTTCCTCGCTTTTGAGCGCGCGGATGAAGCGCAGCGTGTTCTGGGCACAGCGCAGGTCCAGCTCCAGCGGCGCAAAATAGACATGCGCCGCGTTCAGCACGTTTTCGGTCCATTGCACCACGGTCTTGGGCATGTCGATGATGACGAAATCGAAATTGGCCCGTGCCGTCTCGATCAGCCGGTCGATATCCTCGGGGCCGATCAGGTCGAGCGGCAGCATGTCGGCCGGGGCGGTCAGCACATGCAGCTTTTCGTTGAAGGTCAGCAGGGCCTGCAGAAAGGCCTCCTCGTCCATGGCCTCGGTATCCGACAGCAATTCGTAAACCGCTTCGCGCCGGGGCAGGTCGAGATAGGTCGAGGTCGAACCGTATTGCAGGTCGAAATCCATCAGGCAGACCCGCGGCAGCTCCTCGGCCGGGGCCTTCTTGCCTTTCTTCTTGCCGGCTCCGATATTTGCCAGTTCCCAGGCCAGGTTGACCGCAAGCGTGGTGGCGCCGGTGCCGCCGGCCATGCCATGCACCGCCAGAACCACGCCCTCCAGGTTGTCGCCGGCGGGCTTGATCCGGTTTTCCTCGGCCGGGGCTTGCGGCGCCTGGGGCTCGGGCTCGGGGGCGTGCAGCCGCTCGATCGCGTCATGCAGCGCGCCTTCCGGCAGCGGGTAGGGCACGAATTCCTGTGCCCCCAATTTCAGCAACTGGTGCAGGGTGATCGGGCTGACCTCTTCCGCGATCACGATCACCTTGATTCCCTTTTCGCTGGCGGCCTTGATGATGGCGGCGATTTCGCCGAAATCGGCCTCGTCCTCGTCATCCATGGCGATGGCCACGAATTCCAGCGCGTCGGCGTCGGGCTGGCCGAAAAATGCCACGGCGTCGGCAAAGGTCAGGTCGCCCCAGGCCTCGCCCAGCTCGGTTTCCATGTCCTCGATCAGAAGGTCGAAATTTTGCACGTCCCGAGAGATCGTGCAGGCGACGATCGGATCCGGTTCTGTTTGCAGCGCCACTGCGGTGTTCATACCCTCTGTCCTTTTCATTCAGGCTGCCTGCCCATCCGCGCCATTGGCTTTTGCCGGTCACGAAGGGGGCATCCCCGTACGCCCAAGGCGCACTACTGCTCTCAATCAATGGTTTTGTGACAGCGAAGTTTGGCAACATTGCGGCTGAAAGAGCGTAATTATTCGTCAATTTGGAACGGTTGACGGGGGAATCGGGGCATGTTGCGCCATATCACGCCTGCGTCGCCCGGCGCGCGCAAGCGGCTCGGGCGGATGTTTGTCCTTTGCTGGTGCCGCGCCGAAACCGGTCAAACGCGGCGCTCTCGCCAGAAAAGCCAAAGCCAGCGGCGGGCGCTGGCTTTGATCCTAATGATTTTTCCTTATGGGGCAGGGGCTTAGCCGCCATCCCCGCCGCCGCCGGTGTCAAGCGTCTGATCCAGTGTCGAAGGCGGCACCGCCGATGTCAGGTATTCGCGATAGACGATCTCGGCATATTTGCCGTCCATCACCAGGGGGTTGGAGCGGACGAACCCGGAAACCTCGGTGACCGTGCGCCGGTTGCGCGGCTCGCGCCCCTGGGTGACGACGACCGGCTGGGTCTCGCCGTAGGAGACCACCGCCTTGAGATGGGCGCGCGGCACGCCCTGGCTGACCAGGTAATTGACCACCGCGCGGGCCCGGCGCATGCCCAGCCGCTTGTTATAGGCATTGGTGCCGACCGCATCGGTATGCCCGAACACCTTGAAGCGCACTTCCGGGAACTGCCGGATCCAGCTGGCCTGCTGGCGCAGGATAGTGCGCGCGGTCTGGTCCAGTTGGGCCGAATCGAAGGCGAAATTGACCGTGGTCGGTACCTCTTCGGCAAAGCGTTTCTGCAGGTCGATCACATAGTTCATCTCGCCCGACTGGATGCCGGCATTGCGCCGGGTGGCCTCGCCCAGCGGGCCGCTGTCGATTGCGTCGCCCGCCTCGCGGCCCCAGTACGGATTGCTTCCACAGCCGGCCAGCGCCAGCACCAGCGGCGCCGCGATCAGGAGGGGGAAGCGTCTGGAAACTCTCATCTCATTCCTCCATCACATAGCCATAGGAGCCGGCAAAATCCTGCTGCGCCACTTCCCCGGCCGCACCGGAGCGGGGCCGGTTGGGGGCGGCGGTCTTGCCGCCCAGGAACAGCTCTGCCTCGGTCGGCGGGCGGACCCGATCGGTGGGCAGGGCCAGCACCTCGCCCCTGGTCGGGCTGACCAGATGCGCGGTGACGATGATCACCAGTTCGGATTGATTGCGCTGATAATCGGCCGAGCGGAACAGCGCCCCCAGAACCGGAATGTCACCCAGCCACGGCACCTGGCCGTTCAGGTCGCGGAAATCGTCCTGCAACAGGCCGGCAATGGCAAAGCTCTGCCCGTCGCGCATTTCAACCGTGGTCGATACTTCGCGCCGGCGGAACCCCGAGACCGAGAAACCCTGATTGACAAAGCTCACCGTCGGGTCGATGCCGGAGACGGCGCCGATCATTTCCAGGTTGATCACATCCTTGTCCACCACCCGGGGGATGAACTTGAGCTCGACCCCGAAAGGCTTGAAGCTGACCACCACGCCGCCATCCTTGTCCACCACCGGCACCGGATATTCGCCGCCGGCCAGGAAACTTGCCTCCTGGCCCGAAAGGGCAACCAGGTTCGGCTCGGCCAGGGTGCGGACAACGCCTTTGCTTTCAAGGGCTTCCAGGATCACGCCAAGCTGAAAGGCGCCGGCGGTGAAGCCGATACTGACCGCGCCTTCAGTGCCCGGCGAGACGGTGATCGGATTGCCCAGGGTGTTGCCCGGGGCCAGCCAGGTGCCGGTCTCGGCGCCGATGGTGGCGCCGCCGCTGGTGCCGCCGAGCGCCAGCGACGAGGACAGCGACTTGGAGACGGTGCGGCTCATCTCGGCGAATTTGACTTCCAGCATGACCTGCTGGGTGCCGCCCACGCTCATCAGGTTCGAGACCCGGTCGGGGGCATAGCGGTTGGCAAGTTCCAGCGCGCGGTCAAGGCGCGCGGCCGAGCTGACCACGCCCGACAGCACGATGCCGTCATTGGCGGTGCGCACCTCGATCGGCTCGCCCGGCAGGATCTGGCGCAGGCGCTCCTTGAATTCGGCGATGTCGGGGGTGACGCGCACCTCGACATTGGTAATCAGCCGCCCGTCCGGGCCCAGCAGGGTCAGGGTCGTGCGCCCCGGCGTCTTGCCCAGCACATAGATGGTGCGGTCCGACAGGGTAGAGATGTCGGCAATGCCGGGATTGGCGATCGACAGTTCGGCAAAGGGCTGGTCGCTTTCGACCACCACCGCCCGGTTCATCGGCACGTTGAGCGCGCTTGAGACCGCCCCGGACATGACCCGCAATGTTTCGGCCGAAAGAGTGGAGGGCAGCGCCGCTGCTCCCAATGCAAGGCCCAAAAGGGCCGCCTTCAGGTACTTCTCGATTTTCATGTGATCACTGCCTCTCAGATCACGCCGCAATACTCGGACTCTTGCCGCTTTGTTACAGGGCGCGTTGCCCAATTTGTTACAGGGTCTGCTGCCCAATTATCGCGCAGATTGCCCCAGATTTCGATTTATTGCAAGAATCAATGCCTTGGCCGGGTCTGCTCATGTGGATAAGTGGCAACACCGGGCGGGGAAGGGGGCAGATATGGGGCGAAATCCGGCGCCGCCCCCATATACGGTAGGGGCGCGGGCGGCGACAGTGCCACCGCCCGCGCGGGATTTGCTGCTTCGCCCTCAGCTGTCCGGGCAGGCGATCGGCGTTTCCACGATCTCGGCGCCACGGCGGGTGCGGATGGTGCAGACGCGTGGCGCCTCGGGGGCCTTTTCGACCGGGCGCGCCTGAATGCCCAACAGCTCGTTCTGGTCGATCTCGACCGCGCGCGAAACCGTTTCGTCGTCATTGCCCAGCAACGACAGGCTGAGCTTGCCGGTGGATTGCGCCTGGGCCAGGGCGGCGACCTGCCGCGGGCTGGCCTCGACCGTGACGGTGCGGGCAATGGTGGGCGAGGAGCGGTCGGTATCGGCGGTCTGGTCGATGGCGATGATCTGCACCCCCGGTTCGATCAGCCGGGTGATCTCCTGCTTGCCGCCCTCTTCGCCGGTTTCGGCGCGGCCGGTCCAATAGACATCGACCCGATCGCCCGGCCGCAGGAAGCCCGACACGCCCGAGGCCACGTCAACCTTGATGGCAAAGGCGCGCATGCCCTTGGACAGGCGCGAGGAAACCCCGGCATCGGCCCCGGGCGCGGTTACCTTGACCGCCAGCACGGCCTCGTCCTTTTCCATGGTGCGCAGCACCGTGCGGAAGGGGCGCTCGCCCTCGGGGAACAGGTCTTTCAACGACAGGAAGGCCCCCTCCGGGATCGCGTTTTCAGGCCATTTCACCGCGTGGATGTTCTCTTCGGTCAGCTGCTGGCCATACGCCATGCGCTCATTGACCACGAAAACCTCCCTGGTGGGCACGATCTGGGCTCGCAGGGCGCGCTCTGCCGCCAGCTGCGCCTTTTGCGCGCCGATATAGTCGCGCGCCATGTAAACGGCAAAGCCGGCCAGGCTGACGCCGAGTATCAGGACCAGTCCGAATATCAGTCGCATGTCTTACGTCCTTTCGGTTGCCGCACATACACGCGGCGTTTCTCTGATTGTTTCCTATTTGGAGAATGCGGCAAAATGTTGGACAAAAGATGAAGATAGATTGGTTTGTCGATAAATTTTCAACAATCCCCACGCGAAAGAGCCGCGCCCTGTTGCCAGGACGCGGCCCTCTGGTTGGTCGTCAGCCTTAGTAGCTGGCCACGCCCATGGTGGCGAGGTCGCTGGAGATGGTGCCGGCCAGGGTGGTGGTGCCGCCCGAAACCGAGGTCAGCACGGCGATGCCGAGGCCGACGATGGCGGCGGTGAGCACGACCCAGTCAACCGTCACGGCGCCGGATTCATCGTTGAAGAATTTGTTGAACAGTTTCATTGTGTTGCTCCTGGTGTAGTGTTTCAGTTCAGCTTAGTAGCTGGCCACGCCCATGGTGGCGAGGTCGCTGGAGATGGTGCCGGCCAGGGTGGTGGTGCCGCCCGAAACCGAGGTCAGCACGGCGATGCCGAGGCCGACGATGGCGGCGGTGAGCACGACCCAGTCAACCGTCACGGCGCCGGATTCATCGTTGAAGAATTTGTTGAACAGTTTCATGTTGTCCCTCCGAAAGATGTTCAGTTCGTTTCACTCCTACCCTGCAAACTCCCGGTCGCCTGTGAACCGATCCGATCGCCTGCTTGGCATGGGAGGAAATTTGCTTATGGATTGGGGCAAGAGTTGGGCGGGTTTCGTACAATTTTGAGCTTAACGATTTTTTGTTGGAAAATCCGAATAACTACATGAAAATAAACAATAAAAAATTAAAGAAAATTCTGCTCGCCCATATTTTTTTACCTTTGGGGTAAACGGAGCCGGCAACAATCTCAGGAAAAACTGGCCCTTTGGATCGGAATTTGCAAGAATGGGCCAATAATAAACGGGGCAGTTGGTACCCGCATGAGGCGGCGTTGGTATCTCATTGGTTATTTCGTGGCTGTGCTGGGCGCGGAACAGGCTTTGGCCGAGGGGCCGAAGCCGTATCCGCAGTTCACCTTCAAGCGTGTGGGCCTGCCCAAGGCCGGCCAGTCGCGCATAAATGTGCAGATCGACCCCGAGGCGCAGGCGGCGGCGCTGGCCGGGCCGGGGGCGGGGGCCGGTGTCGGGGCGGCGGGGGGCGATGCCGCTGCCGATGCTGCTGTGGCCCCGCCGGCCAGCAGCGGTTATGAATGGTTCTGGTCGCAGGTCGCCGCCGAGCGTGCCCGCGGCGGGCCCGAAAACCTGGCCCGTGCCCTGGCCGCCCTGCGCGCCAATCCCCAGGCCCCCAGCCCGCGCCTGCAGGATCTGCAGGACATTGCCGCGCGCTTTGGCCCGGACATCCTGGGCGCCACGGTGGGCACCGATGTGTCGCCGGCGCTGGTGGTGGCGATGATCGCAGTCGAAAGCAGCGGCCGAACGGATGCCGCCAGCGACAAGGGCGCGCTCGGGGTGATGCAGCTGACCCCGGACACCGCCGCGCGCTTTGGCGTGGCCGATCCGGGCCAGCCGGCTGACAATATCCGCGGCGGGGTGGCCTATCTGGCATGGCTGATGCAGACATTCGACCGCGACCCGATCCTGGCGCTGGCCGGGTATAATGCCGGCGAAAACGCGGTTCGGGCCAATGCCGGCGTGCCCCCCTTTGCCGAGACCCGCGCCTATATCCCGAAAGTGCTGGCTGCCTGGCAGGTGGCGCGGGGGCTGTGTCTCACGCCGCCCGAACTGATCACCGATGGCTGCGTTTTTGCCGTGAAAGGACCCCCGAGCAATGGATGACAACAGGCCGCTGGTGCTGGATGTGGACGGCACGTTTCTGAAAACCGACCTGCTTTATGAAAGCTTCTGGGCCGGGCTGGGCCGGGCGCCGGTGGCGACCCTGCGCGCCAGCCTGCGCCATTTTGCCCGGCCGGCGCGGCTCAAGGCCGAACTGGCCCGTATTGGCAAGCCGCGGCTGGAGCTGATGCCGGTCAACCCGGCCATTGCCGATGCGGCGATGGAGGCGCTCAGGAACGGCCGCGAGGTGGTGCTGGCCTCGGCCTCGAACGAGGCACTGGTCGAGGCGCTGTCGCACGATTACGGGCTTGGCCCGCGGGTCTTTGCCTCGTCGGCCACGCGCAACCTGAAGGGCGAGGCCAAGGCGCGGGCGCTGGTCGATGCCTATGGCGAGGGCGGCTTCGACTATGCCGGCGATGCACCGGCGGACCGCGCCATCTGGCAACGGGCCGATACCGCGCTGGTGGTCGGGCAGGCGGGCGCGGCGCGGGCGCTGATGCGGGCGGGCAAGCCGGTGCGCACCGTTCCCGGTGGCTGGAAAATGCGCGACGTGCTGCGGGCACTCCGGCCGCATCAATGGGTCAAGAACGTGCTGCTGTTCCTGCCGATGCTGGCGGCGCATGATTTCTCGCTCGCCTCGCTGATCCTGGTGCTGATGGGCATCATCGCCTTCTCGGCCGCCGCCTCGTCGATCTATATCGTCAACGACCTGCTGGATCTCGAGGCCGACCGGCTGCACCCGACCAAGAAAAACCGCCCCTTTGCCTCGGGCGCAGTGCCGATCCCGATCGGTATGGCGGTGGCGGCGGGGCTGGCGCTGACCGCGCTTGCCACCGGGCTGTGGCTGGGCTGGGGGTTTTTCGGCACCATCGTCACCTATATGGTGCTGTCGCTGGCCTATTCTTTGCGCCTCAAGCGGCTGCGCTGGATCGACATCGCCACCCTGGCCGGGCTCTATACCCTGCGGGTTGTCGCGGGGGCGGCGGCGATCCACGGCGAAGCCTCGGGCTACCTGCTGGTCTTCATCTATCCGATTTTCCTGACCCTGGGCAGCGTCAAGCGCATGACCGAGCTCAGCCTGGCCGAAAGCGATGCCCGCCTGCCCGGTCGCGGCTATGGGCGCGCCGATCTGGGCGACCTGCTCAATGTCGCCTATCTGGGCATGTTCGCGGCCCTGCTCAACTTCTTTCTCTATTCGTTTTCCGAACAGGCGGTGCGGCTCTATCCCAGCCGCTGGCTGCTGTGGGTGGCGCTGCTGCCGATTGCCCTGTGGCTCAGACGCATGATCCGGCTGGGCTACCAGGGCCGCCAGGATTACGACCCGGTCGTGTTCGCCATGCGCGACAAACGCGGCATAGCCCTGATCCTGACCACCCTTGCCATCCTGTTCGCCGCGGCCGGGCTCTGGAGCGACTGGCTGGCAGCATGGCGCTGATCCGTGCCCCTTTCATCTTTCCGAAAATACTCCGGGGGTGTGGGGGCTGGCCCCCACCCAGCCCATGGCGCGCAATGCCCCTGTCCCCCCACCGCCAGCTTGCCTATACTTTCGCCGATGCACCCCGATGAACCAGACGAGCCCAACCCAGCCCCCCCTGCCCCCCCCCCCCCCCCCCCCCCCCCTCCCCACCACCCTCCC
>CAZPDV010000007.1:7483-18573 GCA_964585355.1 uncultured Aliiroseovarius sp. | reverse complement strand
CAGCGAACAAATCCGTCAAACTGCGCGTGCCGGATTAATGGGTCCTGACCCTAGAGCCGCCGCCCCTGGAACTGGGCTTGTCGGCTTGCAGGACACATTGCAACCGCAGCTCAGGCCAGAAAGCCGCACACACCATCCCCTGTAGCCTTATACCGGCCCTAGAATGCCTTGAAAGTCAGCGTGGTAAGCGAACGATCTATGCCCTCGATGTCCAGAAGCTTGTCATTGATGAACTTGCCCACATCCTCGTTCTTGGGAATGTACAACTTGAGCAAAAGGTCGAATTCCCCCGAGGTGGAATAAAGCTCACTGTGTATCTCGCGCTGGATTATCGCTTCGGCGACCTTGTAGGTTTTGCCGGGCCGGCATCTCAGTTGCACGAATACGCAGGTGGTCATGGGCTTGCTCATTCTCACGATTAACGGCTCGGCTGTCACATTTGCACAAAGCCTCCCGGCACAACAAGCGGTTTTGCGACCTTTTCATGTGCGTCGGACCGGCCTATAAGGCCCGGCAAGCAGCCAAGGAGCCCGCCATGCGCAGCGCCAGCATCACCCGCACAACCCACGAAACCGCCATTTCCGTTGAAATCGACCTGGATGGCACCGGCCGGTATGACAACCGAACCGGGGTGGGCTTTTTCGATCACATGCTGGACCAGCTGTCTCGCCATTCCCTGATCGACATGACCGTGCGCGCCGAAGGGGATCTGCATATCGACGATCACCACACGGTCGAAGATACCGGCATTGCCCTGGGCCAGGCCCTGAACGCCGCCCTCGGCGACAAGAAGGGCATCCGCCGCTATGGCGAATGCCACCTGCCGATGGACGATTCCCTGGTCCGCGCCGCCCTTGACCTTTCCGGGCGCCCCTATCTGGTCTGGAACCTGGAAATGCCGACTCCCAAAATCGGCAATTTCGATACCGAACTTGTGCGCGAATTCTTTCAGGCCCTGACCACCCACGGCAAAATGACCCTGCATGTGGACCGTTTGCATGGGTTCAACAGCCATCACCTGGCCGAATCTGCCTTCAAGGCCGTCGCCCGCGCCTTGCGCATGGCGGTTGAAACCGATCCGCGCAAGGCCGATGCGATCCCATCGACCAAGGGGGCGCTGTAGCGTGCTCACCGTCATCGTCGATTATGAAAGCGGCAATCTGCACTCTGCCGAAAAAGCCTTTCAGCGCATGGCGCGCGAACAGGACGCGGGCAAGGTTCTGGTAACCTCCCGGCCCGAAGATGTCGCCCGGGCCGACCGCATCGTGCTGCCCGGCGACGGCGCATTTCCTGCCTGCTGGCGGGCGCTCAACGATCGCAGCGGCCTGCGCGAGGCGATGGAAGAAGCCGTGATCCGCAACGGTCGGCCATTTTTTGGCATCTGCGTCGGCATGCAGATGCTGGCCCAGCGCAGCCACGAATATTGCGAGACCCCGGGCTTCGGCTGGATCGCGGGCGAGGTCGAAAAGATCCAGCCATCGGATCCGGCACTGAAAGTCCCGCATATGGGGTGGAACGATCTGGTCATCGACCGCCCCCACCCGATCCTCGAGGGCATCTCCACCGGCGACCATGCCTATTTCGTGCATTCTTATCAAATGCATACATCCGACAGGCAAACCCTGCTGGCACATTGCGACTATGGCGGCCAGATCACCGCCATAGTCGGGCGCGACACCATTTTCGGCACCCAATTCCACCCCGAGAAAAGCCAGGGGCCGGGCTTGCGCATGATCGCGAACTTCCTGAACTGGGCGCCCTGACGCTACTCGATCCGGGTCCAGGTCTGCGAGGCACAGAACAGCCCGCCGGCGACACAGCCTTTCATCTTCATGCTGTTGCCCTTCAGGATGATCTTGCCGATGTAAATCTTGTCATTCGAAGGCCGCCAGACATTGCCCTTGTAATAACCATCCCCCTGCGGAACCATGCCCCGAATGATATCCTTGCCAAGGTTTTCGCTTTTATATTCGCCTTGCGCATTGAAGGTGCGCACGATCGTGCCACAAATCTTCGCGCCGCACGGATGCACATCCACATAGGCATAGGCCCCGTCATCGACCTGGGTTTTCCAAAGCCCCAGCAACGGGTCGGCGGCCAGGGCCGGCAGGCCGGAAAGCGCGATCATGGCCAGGCTCAGCAACAGTTTCTTCATCATTTCCTCCCTGATTTACCCCATCCTGCCCGCTGGATGGCGCTCTTGCAAGGCCGGCCCCCGCCCGCCGGCTTGGCAAGGCCGCTCCCCTGTGCCAAAAGCCGCACAGGAAACGGAGAACCAGCATGATCCTTTACCCGGCCATTGACCTGAAAGACGGCAAATGCGTGCGCCTTGTCCAGGGCGAGATGGACCGCGCCACCGTGTTTTCCGACAGCCCGGCCGATCAGGCCCGCGCTTTTCAGGCAGCAGGCTGCGAATGGCTGCACCTGGTCGACCTGAACGGAGCCTTCGCCGGCGCGCCGGTAAATGCCGCGGCGGTCGAGGCGATCCTGGAAGCGGTGGATGTGCCGGCGCAACTGGGCGGCGGCATTCGCGACATGGCCACGATCGAGGCCTGGCTGAACAAGGGCCTGGCGCGGGTCATTCTGGGCACGGTGGCGGTGGAAAACCCCGCGCTGGTGCGCGAGGCGGCCGCCGCCTTCCCCGGCCAGGTCGCCGTGGGCATTGACGCGCGCGCCGGCAAGGTGGCAACCCGCGGCTGGGCCGAAGTCACCGATATGGATGCCACCACGCTTGCCCACTCGTTCGAAGATGCCGGGGTGGCGGCGATCATTTACACCGATATCTTGCGTGACGGCGCCATGCAGGGGCCAAATGTAGAGGCAACCGCCGCCCTGGCCCGCGCGGTCTCGATCCCGGTCATTGCCTCGGGGGGGGTGGCCTCGCTGGACGATCTGCGCGCCCTGCGCGATTGCGGCGCGGCTCTTGACGGCGCGATTTCCGGCCGCGCGCTCTATGACGGGGCGATTGACCTGCCCCGGGCGCTGGCCCTGCTCAAGGAGCCCACATGCTGAAAACCCGCATCATTCCATGCCTTGACGTGGCCGAGGGCCGGGTGGTCAAGGGGGTCAATTTCGTCGATCTGGTGGATGCCGGCGACCCGGTGGATGCGGCGCGCGCCTATGATGCGGCCGGCGCCGATGAGCTGTGCTTTCTCGATATCAAGGCCACCCATGAAAACCGCGGCACCATGTTCGAGCTTGCCACCCGCACCGCCGAGCAATGCTTCATGCCGCTGACCATCGGCGGCGGCGTGCGCAGCCCCGAGGATGTGCGCGACCTGCTGCTGGCCGGGGCCGACAAGGTCAGCTTCAACTCGGCAGCGGTGGCCGACCCGGACGTGGTGGCCCGCTCGGCCGACCGATTTGGCAGCCAGTGCATCGTGGTCGCCATTGACGCCAAGACCGTGGCGCCGGGCAAGTGGGAGATTTTCACCCATGGCGGCCGCCGCCCCACCGGCATCGACGCGGTGGAATTTGCCCGAACCGTGGAAGCCAAAGGCGCGGGCGAAATCCTGCTGACCTCGATGGATCGCGACGGCACCAAGCAGGGCTTCAACCTGCCCCTGACCCGCGCCATTGCCGATGCGGTGGCGATACCGGTGATCGCCTCGGGCGGGGTCGGCACGCTCGATCACCTGGTCGAGGGCGTGACCGAGGGCCATGCAAGCGCGGTCCTGGCCGCTTCGATCTTTCATTTCGGCACCTACACGATCGGCGAGGCCAAGGCGCATATGGCCGCCGCCGGCATCCCCATGAGGCTCACATGAACACGCTTGAGCGGCTCGCCGCTACCATCGAGGCGCGCAGAGGCGCCGACCCGGAAACCTCGTGGACCGCGCGCCTTCTGGCGCAAGGCCCTGAAAAGGCTTCGGAAAAATTTGGGGAAGAGGCGGTGGAGGCGATCATCGAAGCGGTCCGCGGCGACCGTGAACGGTTGACAGCCGAAGCCGCGGACGTGCTCTATCACCTGCTGGTGATGCTGACCGCGCGCGGGGTGACGCTGGCCGATGTGCTGGCCGAGCTCGAGCGGCGCGAGGGCATGTCGGGGATCGAGGAAAAGGCCAGCCGCTGACGGCTCACAGCTTCGAGCTGATGATCCCGGTATTGAACCCGCCCATGCGCAACTCGCCAAACAGGCGCTGATATTCGATCTTGGGGCAGCGGTTCATCACCACGTCACAGCCGGCGGCCTCGGCCATCGCCGCCGCTTCCGGGTTTTCAACCCCGATCTGCATCCACACGGTCTTGAGGTCCGGCAGATGTTCAAGCCCGGCCTCGACAATTGGCGGCACATGGTCCGAACGGCGGAAAATATCCAGAAAATCCACCTTGGCATCCTTGGGAATCGAGGCCAGATCGGGCATGACTTCTTCGCCGAACAGGCGCTTGCCGGCATGGCCCGGATTGACCGGGATCACCCGAAACCCCTTGAGGTTGAGGTAGCGCGCGACAAAATAGCTGGGTCGCGCCGGGTTCATCGACACGCCAACGCAGGCAATGACGCGGCTGCGCTGGAGGATCTTTTTCAGATATGCGTCGCTGTATGTCTGGCTCATGCTCTGCATATATACTGCGGCGGCGCGAGAAAAAAGCGCCCGTGACATTACGTCCGGGCGCAGTTTGTGGAACGAGGGACAGTGAAGGGTATATCGGGCGTTCCACGGCCCGACACCCCTGACATATGGGGGGGAAATGTCGGTTTTGAAGGCGCTGTCACCTTCTTGTGAAGCGGGTCGCGGCAAACAGCGCCACCGCCGCCGCGTTCGAGACATTGAGCGAACCGAAGGCGCCGGCCGGGTCGATACGCACCAGCATATCGCAGGTTTCGCGGGTTTTCTGGCGCATGCCCGGCCCCTCGGCCCCCAGCACCAGGCCCACGGGCCGCCCCGGCTCCAGGCTTTCCAGCCCCGCCTCCAGGGTCTGCCCGGCCTCGCCATCCAGCCCCAGCAGCACATATCCCATGGCCTGCAACTTGCGCATGGCCTCCGAGAGGTTTTTCACCCGCAGATAGGGCTGACGCTCCAGCGCGCCCGAGGCGGTCTTGGCCAGCGCCCCGGTTTCCGGCGCGGCAGCGCGGGCCGGCGCGATCACGGCCCGGGCGCCGAAAACCTCGGCCGAACGCAGGATCGCCCCGACATTATGCGGGTCGCTCACCCGGTCGAGCAGCACCACCGGCCCCGCCCCGGTGGCACAGATATCCTCCAGCCTGCCCCAGGTGAGCGCCCGGACCTCCAGCGCCGCCCCCTGGTGCACCGAGCCCGGGTCGATGGGGGCGGCAAACTTGCGCGGGTCCGAGATTTCCGGCGCCATCCCGCTTGCGGCAATGGCCTCGGCCAGCTTGTCGGCGGCGTTTTTCGTCACCACCAGCCGCAGCTTTTCACGCGCCGGGTTGATGAGCGCATCGCGCACCGCATGCAGGCCGAACAGCCACAGCGTCTCGGCCGCTGCCGCCCGGCGCGCCTGCTCCTTTTCCACCACCCATTTCGGTTTTTTCGCCACCAACGCCCCCCGGACATGCCCCTGATAATCGCCGCCGGACCATGCGCCAGCCGGCGCGTGCGCGCAAGGCATTTTCATGTTGACGCGCCCCCGCCCGGGCGCTATCTCCCGCCCTGTTGGGCGACGTGCTGCAAGGTGCGGCAGCGGACTGTAACTCCGCCGAGGTGACTCATGCCTGGTTCGATTCCAGGGTCGCCCACCACTTTCCCGCTTCCGCAAACACCACCATCGGGCCTATTCATTCAGGTCTGCAAAGTGACGGCCATCGCGCAGGAGCTCGGCAATCAGCGGCGCCGGGGCCCAGAAATCGCCCTCCTCGGCCTGCCATTCCTCAAGGTGGTGTTTCAGCGTCAACAGCCCGCTTCGGTCCGCCGCGAACATCGGCCCGCCGCGCCAGCGCGGAAAACCATAGCCCAGAAGCTCGACCACATCGATATCCGAGGGGCGCAGGGCGACCCCCTCGCCCAGGATTCGCGCGCCCTCATTGGTCATGGCGCCGATGCAGCGGGCCTGGATTTCCTCGGGGCTGAACCGGCGGGGGCGGATGCCCTTCTCGGCCCGCTCGGCGTCGATCAGCGCCAGAACCTCCTCATCCGGCTGGCCGCGCCGGTCGCCCTTTTCATAGCGGTAATAGCCGCGCCCGGTTTTCTGACCCAGCCGCCCGGCCTCGCATAACAGATCGGCAATGCGCACATAGCGCTGATTCGGGTCGCGATGCGGCGCCAGCCGTTTGCGCCGCGCCCAGGCAATGCCCAGCCCGGCCATGTCCGACACCTGATAGGGGCCAAGCGCAAAGCCATAGGCGCGCATGGCCGCGTCGATTTCATAAGGCGAGGCGCCATCTTCAAGCATGAAATCGGCGGCATTGCGATAGGCGGTCAGGATGCGGTTGCCGATGAAGCCGTCGCACACCCCGGCCCGCACCGGCACCTTGCCCAGGCGCCGGGCCAGGGCGAAAGCGGTGGCGGTCACGGCCTCGTCCGTGCGCGCGCCCACCACCACTTCGACCAGCTTCATCACATGCGCGGGCGAGAAGAAATGCAGCCCGACCACATCCTCGGGGCGCGAGGTGGTGGCGGCAAGCATGTCTATATCAAGGTAAGAGGTGTTGGTGGCCAGGATGGCGCCGGGGCGTAACACCTTGTCAAGGCTGGAAAAAACCTCTCGCTTGGCGGTCTCGTCCTCAAACACCGCCTCGATCGCCAGGTCAATATCGGCAAGCCTGGCCATGTCCGTGACCGGGAAAAGCCGCGCCATGCGCTGCGCCGCCGCCTCCTCGCTCAGCCGCCCCTTGGCAACGGCGCGGGCATAAAGGCCGCGGAGGCGCTCAAGCCCGGCCTCCAGCGCTTCCTCGTCGCGCTCGACCAGGGTCACCTCCAGCCCGGCATCCAGCGCCACCAGCGCGATCCCCGCCCCCATGAGCCCGGCCCCGACCACCCCGATCCGGTTGATCTCACGCGGCTGGGCGCGGGCCAGTTCCGGCACTTTCGCCGCCGCCCGTTCGGCGAAAAACGCGTAGCGCAGCGCGGCCGCCTCGTCGGTGGCCAGGCAATGCTCGAAAGCCGCGCGCTCCATGGCGATGCCGGTCTTGTACGGCACCAGAAGCGCCGCCTCGACGCAATCGACGATGCGCGGCGGTGCCGGCAAGGGCGAGGATTTGACCCGCGCCCGCGCCTCGGCCACCGCCTTGAGATAGGCCTCGGGCCGGGCCAGCCCCTCGCCCCGGTCGCGGGTCGGGCGCGGCGGCGCCCCCTTTTCGGCCAGCTCCTGCGCCCAGTTCAGAGCCTCGGCGGCCAGGTCGCCCTCGGCCACCCGGTCGATCAAGCCCAGCTTCAGCGCGCGGGCCGCCGAAATCGGCTTGCCGCTCAGCATCATGTCCAGCGCCGCGCCGCCCCCGATCAGCCGCGGCGTGCGCTGGGTGCCGCCGGCGCCGGGCAGGATCCCCAACAGCACCTCCGGCAGGCCGAACCGCGCCGCCTTGTCGGCAATCCGGTAATGCCCGGCCAGCGCAATCTCGAGCCCACCGCCCAGCGCGCTGCCATGGATCGCCACCACCACCGGCTTGCGCGCCGCCTCGATCGCATCGCACAGTTCCGGCAACAGCGGCGGCTCCGGGGTCAGGCCGAATTCGCGCACATCCGCCCCCACCGGAAAGGTGCGCCCGGCGGCGCCGATCACGATGGCACGCACCTGCGGATCCTCCTCGGCGCGGGCCAGCTGCTGTGCCAACTCGCGGCGCAGCGCCGCCCCCAGGGCATTGACCGGCGGGTTGTCGATGGTCAGCACCGCCACATCGCCCTGCACCTCCATGCGTACCGTCTTGCTCATTCAGTCCTCTCCAATCACTTCCGTGGCCAGCCCCAGCAGAACCGGGATCGCGCCGGCATATTCGCGCGCCTTGTCGGGGTTCGAGGCATTGCCCCCCCGCGCCCGCGCCACGACCCCCTCGAGGATAGCCGCCAGGCGGAAAAACGCAAAAGCCAGGTAGAACGCCCAGTTGTCCGGCGGCGCGATCCCCCGGCGGGCGCAGTAGCGGGCGACATATTCCGCCTCCTCCGGCAGGCCCAGCGCGCCGCGCTCCAGCCCGCCCAGCCCGCGCATCCCCCCGCCATGCGGCAGCCGCCATTGCATGCATTGATAGGCAAGGTCCGCCAGCGGATGGCCCAGCGTGGCAAGCTCCCAGTCCAGAAGCCCGATCACCTGCGGCACCTCGGGGGAAAACACCATGTTATCAAGGCGATAGTCCCCGTGGACCAGCGCGATCTGGCCGTCATCCGGTGGCATGTTGGCCTCAAGCCAGTCGATCAGCCGCTCCATTTGCGGGCGCGGCGCGGCGGCCGAGGCCCGGTATTGCCCGGCCCAGCGCGCGGTCTGGCGGGCAAAATAATTGCCCGGCTTGCCGAAATCGGCAAGCCCCACCGCCGCCGGCTCCACATCGTGCAGCGCCGCCAGTACCGCGTTCATGGCGTCGTAAATGGCGCCGCGCTGCGGGGTTTCGAGCTCCGGCAGGGCCGGATCCCAGAAGATGCGCCCGTCCAGAAATTCCATCACGAAAAAGCCCCGGCCAATGGGCGACTCCGCATCCTCGGCCAGGCACAGGACCCGCGGCACCGGCACCTCGCTCTCTGCCAGCGCCGCCATTACCCGAAATTCCCGCTCCACCATATGCGCACTTTTGAGAAGCCTGCCCGGCGGCTTGGCGCGCAGCACATAGCGGCCCGAGCTCGCGCTCAGCAAAAAGGTGGGGTTGGACTGCCCGGCGGCAAATTTTTCGACCGTCTGAAGGCCGGAAAACCCCGGGACATGGGACGCAAGCCAGGCGTCAAGCGCGGCGCGGGATATGCCAAGGGCCTCGATCATGGCGAAAGACTGGCGCATGTCGCACCTGATGGGATCCGGCATGCCACACAACAAAGGGCAGGCGGCCGCCCGGGTGGGCGCGCATGCGCCCGCCGTGGGGCGGGCGGGCGCATGCCCGGGCCGCTTGTGCGCGCCCCGGGCGAAGCAGGCCTGACGTGACGCGACATGCTCCAGTCCCCGCATCCAAAGTCCACATCACTCAAGGCCATTTCCCCGGAGCGCCCGCGATCCGGTTCGGAGCAAATGAGCAATGCACATTCCATTTCCAGCACATTAACGCGCCGTAACGTAAAGGCAAAGCGCGATTGACAAGTGACGCTGCGCAGGTTTGCCTGCCGCAAACGGGAGGGCACGACATGGCCGAGATGAATTTGGGGATGAGCGCGCGGGTTGAGGACATCCATGCGCGCCTCAGGCAGATGGTCGAGGAAGAAATCGCGCCGCTGGATGCCGAGTTTCTGGCCGAAGTCGGCAAGGCAGGCGACCGCTGGCAGTTCACCGCGCGCCAGAGCGAGATCCTCGAAGGCCTGAAGGCACGCGCGCGCGAGGCCGGGCTGTGGAACCTCTGGCTGACCGACAGCGACCGGGGCCATGGGCTGAATACCGTGGAATATGCCTATCTGGCCGAGGAAATGGGCAAGAGCCACCTTGCCGCCGAGGTCTTCAACTGCAACGCCCCCGATACCGGCAATATGGAGGTGCTGGAGCGCTATGGCTCGGAAGCGCAGAAAAAACAATGGCTTGAGCCGCTTCTGGCGGGCGAGATCCGCTCCGCCTACCTGATGACCGAGCCGGACGAGGCCAGTTCGGACGCCACCAACATTTCCATGAGCTGCCGGCGCGAGGGCGACGAATATGTGCTCGATGGCGAAAAATGGTGGGCCACCGGCGCCGGCGATCCGCGCTGCGCCATCTATATCGTCATGGTCAAAACCGGCGGCGACGACCTGCCCAGGCACAAGCGCCACTCGATGATCCTGGTCCCGTCCGATGCGCCGGGGGTCGAGGTGCTGCGCGCCATGCAGGTCTATGGCCACGATGACGCGCCGCACGGGCACATGCATATCCGGCTGAACCAGGTGCGGGTGCCGGTGGAAAACCTGATCCTGGGCGAAGGCCGCGGCTTCGAGATCGCCCAGGGGCGGCTTGGGCCCGGGCGCATCCACCACTGCATGCGCGCGATCGGCCAGGCCGAGGTGGCGCTTGAACAGATGTGCCGCCGCGCCCTGTCGCGCGAGGCATTCGGCCAGAAGCTTGCCCGGCTTGGCGCCAATTTCGACCATATCGCCGAGGCACGCATGGAGATCGAGCAGGCGCGTCTGCTCTGCCTGAAAGCGGCCTGGATGATGGACCAGGGGGACGCGCGCGCCGCGGCGCCGTGGATTCACATGATCAAGGTCGTGGCCCCCAACATGGCGCTGAAAGTGACCGATGCGGCGGTGCAGATGTTTGGCGGCCAGGGGGTCAGCCAGGATACCGGGCTGGCGCGGCAATGGACTCATCTGCGCACGCTGCGGCTGGCCGATGGGCCGGACGCGGTGCATCGCCGGCAGGTGGCACGCACCGAACTGCGCCGATATACGCAGGACCGCATCTGATGCCCCTGCCCGCCTGAATTTCAGATGATCCTATTCGGGTTTCCTGAAAAGCCCGGCCACATCCCCGGCTTCAAGCGCCTTTTCCAGATGCGCCAGGTCTTCGGGCAGGGGCAGGCCAAGCGCCTGAAATTCCGCAAGCTTTTCGCGCAATTCCTCTTGCAGCTCCAGCGCATCGTCCGGGCGTTTCTCGATTTCGTCCAGGATCAGGGCGATCCCCGCTTTCAGTTCTTCAAAAGCCATGGCGCGTTTCCCCTTTCAGCCGTTCAGTCGCGTTTGGCCGCACATTTGGCGCAAAACGGCGTCGCCGGCAGAATATCGAGCCGCTCCGGTGCAATCTCGTCCCCACATTCGACGCAATAGCCATATTCCCCTTCATCCATGCGCAGATAGGCGGCGCGGATCCGGGCCAGCTCCTCCTTGGCCATGTTACCCTCCTGCTCCAGCACCTCATCGCCTTCGCGTTCGGTTGCCAGATCCTCGAAATCCCGGGCGTGATGGCTCTCCAGCTCTGCCTCGATTTCTTTCAGGCGGGCCTCCAGTTCGATTTCGCGCGCTTCCAGCTTCGCCCGGTATTTGGCAATGTCGACCATGTTCGTTCTCCGCGTGTTTTGAGCGAGTGTGCACCGCCGTGCC
>CAZPDV010000007.1:6293-7383 GCA_964585355.1 uncultured Aliiroseovarius sp. | reverse complement strand
GGCAGGTCTGGCGGAAGCTCTGCCGGCAGGTCGGGTGCCGGCAGGGAAGCGGCCATGTCCACCGGCGCGGCACCGCTCACCGCGGGCAGATCATCACCGCATTGGCGGGTAATGCGCACCGCGCGAAAGCCGTTTGCCTGCCCCAGCGCGCCAAGGCTGACCGTGGCCCCGTCAAGGTCGATCAGATGCACCTGGTCCACCACCTCGCGCGGCAGGGTAATCAGCGCACCGGGCGTCAGGGCAGCCACATCGCGCAGCAACATTTCCTTGCGCGCCAGCACCGCCTCCATCTCGGCCTCGGCGCATTGGACCACATCCCGAAGCTTCTCCTGCCAGGCGGCGCTGTCCTTGCCGGCACCGGGCGCCTGCACCACGCGCGGCAGCAATATCTGCACCCGCCCCTGCTTGGCGCCCTCGGCATAATCCACCTGCAGGGTAAACAGCAGATAGGGGATGTCCGGCAGGGTCATCTCGATCGCCCGCAGCTCGGCCAGCGGCAGGCTGTACCGATAGCCGGCCACCAGCGGCGCGATATCCAGGTCGGCCTCGGCCGCGCCTTCCTCGAACAACCGCAGCACCCGGTCGATCAGCCCACCGGCCAGCAGGGCATCGGTCCGGGTAGGAGAGCGTTTCGGCGCCGGGCGCGCCAGCACCCGCCCGGTGGTCTGCATCTCGAGCAGCGCCGCCAGGCTGTCCGCATCGAAGACCACCAGCGCCAGCCGTTCCTCGGGCCCCTCGCACAGGGCCAGAAGCGGGTTTTCCGGCAGCGCCTCGAGAAATGCCGGCAGATGCAGCCGCGCCTCGTCAACCTTGGAAACCGTGGCGACAAGCCCCGCCTCCTCCTCGGCGCCCTGGATAAAGGCCGCGCGCAAGACCCGCGCGGGCGTCATCCGCCCGGACACCTCCTGCGCCCGCCCTTCGCCCGCCTTGCGCCGCAAGACGCTGATGCCGCTACCGTCTGCCATCATCACCTTCTGGTCGATCTCTGCCGATCATGCGGCAAGAAGGTTAACAAAGCCTTGCGCCGCGCAGATTTTCCCGCCCGCGGCATGCCCCTTGTCAGCCTCGGAAAATGCGCCCTGTCCCGCTC
>CAZPDV010000007.1:0-6193 GCA_964585355.1 uncultured Aliiroseovarius sp. | reverse complement strand
GCGCTCACAGCGGCAGGGTCACGCGAAAGGCCGCGCCCCCCTGCCCCGGCAGATATTCCACCGCGCCGCCCAGCCGCTCCATGATCTCGCGGCAGATCGCCAGCCCCAGCCCGGCCGAGCCCGCCGCCGCCTGATCCGACAGGCGCGAGAACTTCTCGAAGATCACCGCGCGCTGATCCTCGGCGATGCCGCTGCCGTTATCGACGATATCCACCAGCACCTGGCCCGGCTGCCGGCTGACCCGGATCTCGAGCCGCGGCGCCGGCGCGTCGTTATATTTCACCGCATTGGCGATCAGGTTGATGAAGACCTGCGCCAGGCGCCCGGCATCGGTGGTCAGGCGCAGCTGCTCGCGCCCCCGGTCGCGCTCAAGCGCCATGCCCCGGCGCGCCAGCATCGAGGCGGTCGAGGCCACCGCGCGCTCCAGCACATCGGCCAGCATCACCTCCTGCAAGTCCATCCTGACCTGCCCGTTTTCCAGCACCGACAGGTCCAGCAGATCGTCGAGCAGCCGGGTCAGGCGGATGGTTTCGTCCTGAATGACCGTGGCATAGCGGCGCCGTTCCTCGGGGGCAAGATCATCGCCCTGGTCGCTGAGAATCTCGGAAAAGGCGCGGATCGAGGTCATGGGCGTGCGCAATTCGTGGCTGATCTGGCTGAGAAAGGCGTCTTTCTGCACCGAAAGCTGGGTAAGCTTTTCGTTGGCCGCGGCCAGCTGGCGCGCGGTGCGCGACAATTCCACCTGCTGCGCCTCGAGCCGCGAGGAATATTCCAGCGCCCGCTGGGTCTCGTCCGCCACCGCCATCAGGTCATCGACCGACACCCCGACCCCGCCGGTAATCTGGCCGATCATCGCATGCGCCGTTGCCGCCCCCACCGAGCCCGCCAGTTCGCGCTCCAGCGCCTCGATGAAATCCGGCGTGGCATCGGGCAGATAGCCCTCCTTGCCCTGGGCGGCGGCGTGGCGGGCGAACAGGGCCTGGGCCTCGGTCCCGCCCATGATGCGCTGGGCCAGCACCAGCAGGTCCTCGGTGCCGCCGGGCCCGGCCATGCCCGCCTGGGCCGGGGTGTTCTGCGCCGCCGCATGCACGAACAGCGCCGATTGCAGCCGCTCGAGCGGGGTCGGGAACGAGGCCAGCGAAAAGCTGAAAAAGCCGATCGTATTGGCCAGAAGCGACCAGAACAGCGCATGCACCACCGGGTCGATCCCGGTCATGCCGAACAGGGCCTGCGGCCGCAGCCACGACACCCCCAGCGGCCCGTGTTCAAGCAGCCCCGCGCTCATCACCCCGCCTTCGCCGAAGGACGGCAGGTAAAGCGTATAGGCCCAGAGCGCAAAGCCCGCCAGCAGCCCGGCCACCGCCCCCCGTCGGGTGGCCCCGCGCCAGAAAAGCCCGCCCAGCAGCGCCGGCAGGGCCTGCGCCACGCCGGTAAAGCTGATCAGCCCGATCGCCGCCAGCGCCGCGCCGCCGCCGGAAAAGCGGTAATAGGCATAGCCCAGAAGCAGGATGCCGCCAATGGCCAGCCGCCGCGCCACCAGCACCAGCCGCCGCAGATCGCCCGAGGCCGAAACCCCCGGCGCATCGCGCCGCATCCACAGCCAGAACGGCAGCACGATATTGTTGGAAACCATGGTCGAAAGCGCAATCGCCGCCACGATCACCATCGAGGTGGCCGAGGAAAACCCGCCCAGGAACGACAGCATCGCCAGCCCCTCGCGCCCCGAGGCCAGCGGCAGGGTCAGCACGAACAGGTCCGGGTTGGCATCCGCCGGCAGCACTCCCAGCCCGACCACCGCGATCGGCACCACGAACAGGCTCATCAGCAGCAGGTAGAGCGGAAACGCCCAGGAGGCCGTGGCCAGCTGGCGCTCGTCCGCGTTTTCCACCACCAGCACCTGGAACATGCGCGGCAGGGTCAGGAAGGCCGCCGCCGACAGGAAGGTCAGGCTGACCCAGCGGGAGGCATCCAGCTGCCAGGTGGCAATCGGGCTTGCCTCGATCGCGCGGGCAATGCCGGAGACCCCGCCGGCCAGCCCGAAAGTCACGAAAATGCCCACCGCAAGCAGCGCCACCAGCTTGACCACCGCCTCCACCGCGATCGCCGTGACCACGCCGGAATGGCGCTCGTTCACGTCCAGGTTGCGGGTGCCGAACAGGATGGTGAAAAGCGCCAGCCCCCCGGCAACCCAGAACGCGGTGGCATTCAGATCCGGCAGGTGAAAGCCGGCGCCTCCGCCGCGGGCAAAGACCGAAAAGGCAAGGGTAACTGATTGAAGTTGCAGGGCAATATAGGGCGTCGTGCCAATCACCGCCAGCACCGTCACGATCACGCCCAGCAGGTTCGACTTGCCATAGCGCGACGACAGCAGGTCGGCGATCGAGGTCACCCGCTGCGCCCGGCCCACATGCACCAGCTTGCGCAGGACCCACCACCAGCCCACCATCACCAGGGTCGGGCCCAGATAGATGGTCAGGTATTCCAGCCCCGAGCGCGCCGCATAGCCCACCGCGCCGTAAAAGGTCCAGGCGGTGCAATAGATCGACAGCGAAAGCGTATAGATCAGCGGGCTGCGCAGCCAGCGCGCGCGCCCCGCCCGGGCGCGCCGGTCGGCCCAGAACGCCACCGCGAACAACACCGCCACATAGGTGATCGAAACCCCGGCCAGAAGGTTGAAACTGACCATCAGCCGGCCTCGTCCGCGCGCTCTGCACCCGGCGCATCGCCCACCTCATCGCCCGGCCCGGCCCGCGCCAGCCGGCGCGCCAGCACCGCCGTCAGCACGATCAGAAACGCCCAGGACGCAAACAGGTACAGCCCGCCGCCAAAGGTGGCGCCCACATGGCCGGCGCTGCCCAGCACCGGCAACATGAACAGCACCGCCCCCAGCACCGGCACCAGCCGGATCGCGTCGATCAACCGGCGGCGGCGATAGGAACGGCGGGCCAGGAACAGCGGCTGGGCGGGCGGGCGCATGGGTCAGGGCCGGGCAATGGCATTGAGCGCATCGCGCAATTCGGTGTTGGAAAACGGCTTGGTCATGAACCGGGTGACGCCCAGCTCCCGGGCCAGGGCGCGGTCCTTTTCCTGGCCGCGCGCGGTCAGCATCAGCACCGGCAGATCGGCCAGCGCCGGGTCCGCCCGCAGATCGCGCAGCACGTCATAGCCCGACCGCCCCGGCAGCATCACATCCAGCACCAGCGCATCCGGCGCCACCCGCCGGATCTCCTCCAGCGCGGTTTCGCCATTGGCATGGCTGGCCACGCTCCAGCCGTCGCGCGACAATATGAACCCCATCGCCTCGACGATATTGGGTTCATCCTCCACCAGGAGCACTTTCATTTCGCTGGACCCTCCCCCGGACCGGCATCATGCTACCGGCCAACTATTGACCAGGCCGGGGCAGCTTGTCAAAACAAGCGTGGCGTGCCGCCCCGCGTTGGAGCGCCGACCCCGCCCCCCGCGATGCCAGCTGGAAAGAACCGATGACCGACCGCAAGACCCAGATCAAGCGCGCCGCCCTGGCAGTATTCGGCCGATATGGCCTCAAACGCGCCTCGATGGAGGACGTGGCCCAGGAGGCGGGCCTGTCGCGCCCGGCCCTGTACCAGTATTTCAGGGGCAAGGATGACCTGGTGGCGGCCTGTTTCGACCTGGTGACCGAGGACGGCTTTGCCGCCGCCGAGCAGGCCGCGGCCGAAATCGACGATCCGGCCGGCCGCACCCGGGCCTATCTGGTGGCGCATATGTGCTTTTTCTACCGGATCATGACCGCCAGCCCGCATAGCGAGGACGTGGTCGCGCTGAAAACCCGGTTCGGCCCGGACAAGCTGGCCCAGGCGCGGGCGCGGCTGGTGGCCCGGCTGAACGCGCTGGCGGGCCTGCCGCCCGAGGATGAAACCGGCACCATCCTGGCCCATGCCGGCGAAGGGCTGAAACTGCAGGCCCCCGACGAGGCCACGCTGGCCCGGCGGCTTGGCCGGCTGGCGGATGCGCTACTGGGTTAGGGCCTGTCCCTGGTATCAGGGCAACAGGATACGCTGCATTGAAATCGGAAAAACGCGAGGGTCGCGCCCGGCCCCGAGGGCGGGCTGGGAAAGATATGCGAAGGAATTTCCTTGAAACGCAGACGTTGCAAGGCATTG
Organism: uncultured Aliiroseovarius sp.; assembly: GCA_964585355.1. Taxonomy (GTDB): domain Bacteria; phylum Pseudomonadota; class Alphaproteobacteria; order Rhodobacterales; family Rhodobacteraceae; genus JAAEUB01. The sequence goes on along the minus strand of CAZPDV010000007.1, from coordinate 2,048 downwards.
AAACCTCGTGACATTTCGCGCCCGCCCTGGGGGGGGGAGGGCCGTCTTGGAAACACTCCGGGGGAGCGTTTCAGGCCCGAACGGGCGGAGCCCAGAGTCGGGCGCGAACCGGATTGCAGGCAATCCGGGGACCATGAGATCAATGATGTGGAATTCGTTTCCACTGACCCTAGGTTAAGGCCAGGAGCGAGGCCTCGCGCCGGGCCGGGCAGGCGCCGCGCGGGCAGACCCGGCAGCCAGGACCCACCGCCAGGGCGGCGCCGGCCGCCTCTGTGCCCCCGGCGCGCGGCTCGATCAGCATGGTCGCCTCGATCACCGGCATGTCCTCAAGCCCATTGGGAAAACGGCTCTGCGCGATCGCCACGGCGGTGAAGGGCATCGGCGTATCCCCTGGCATTTCAACAACTTGCCGGATCGCCCGACCGGGTTGGGTCAGGGCCTGATACAGCGGCCAGCGCGGGCAGGCGGCACCAAAGCGCGGCACCGAAAAGCCGGGCAGCGGCCGGCGGGTGGTAAAGGTGCCGGTGGCATCACAGATCACCAGCCCGGCGGGCGCGGCACCGGGCCGACAGGCGGCACGGCGCAGAACCGCGGCCATGTCGGTGCCGAAAAGCGTTGCCATGCGGGCCGGATCGTGGCCGGTTTCCTCCCAGCGCCGGGCAAATTCCGCCGCCGGCATCGCCGCCGCGTCGCGCCGGTACCGGGCAAGCCAGGTCTGCGCCAGATCGCGCGCCGCCTCGCCGGCCACCTCGCCCGCCAGCACCGCAACTTCATCCGCCCCCGCCCCGGCGCCGGGCTCCAGCGCGGCAAAGGCATAGCCGTGGCGCTCAAGAAATTCCGACAATTCCTCTTGCGGCGAAAGGTGGGTGGCGCGGGCGCGGGCGCCGGTTTCCAGCACCCCGACCAGCCCCTGGGCCGCCTCGGTCAGGCGGGCCGCATCCTCGGCCACATTGCGCAGAAAGCGCGCCTGCCATTCCGGGTCCACCTCGCCTTCGTCCGAAAGGATCGACACCGCCGAGCGGATCGCGGTCACGCTGGAGATCAGCTCGTGCAAGGTGGCGGCCAGCTGCGGGTCGTGCGACAGCCGGTCGCTCAGCGCCTCGACCAGCCGTTCCAGCGCCCGGATCCGGCCATGCTGGGCGGCGATCAGCCGGGCCCAGCCGGGAAAGCGCCCGGCCAGTTCGCCCAGCCGGTCAAGCTCGGCCCGGCTGTCGGGCTGCCGCGCGCCGGCGGCGCTCAGCACCCCCAGAAGCGCGGCCTCGGCCCCCTCGGAAAGCTCGGCCGGCTCGGCCCCCAGCGCGCGGGCAATATCCATCAGCAGCTTGCCGGCGATTCTGCGCCGGTTATGTTCGATCAGGTTGAGATAGGCGGGGGAAATACCCACCTGGCGGGCCAGATCGCCCTGCCGGATGCCCCGTGCCAGCCGGCGCTCGCGAATGCGGGTGCCGGTCAGACGGTGCGCGGGGGCGGGATTTTTTGCAGGCATTTGAGGGCCTTCCCCAACAGGGTGCAAATTTCTTTACAGCATCGCGTTCGCTTCTGTTGATTATTTTACACAAAAAATGAATGTTTCAAAGCAATTGTTGCCTGATTTTCCGGCAACCCCCCATAATGACGCAGCCCTGTAAAAGGGCCTGGCGCGGGGAGGAGGCCCGCGCGCACCATCACCTTACGGGAGGAAAACATGACTTCATCGAAATTTACCCGGCGCGGGCTGCTGAAAACCGGCGCTGCCGCCGGTGCCGGCCTGGCCCTGCCCACCATCTTCACCGGCAGCGCCTGGGGCTTTACCAACGAACCCACCGGCGCCACCGTCAAGCTGGGCTTCAACGTGCCCCAGTCCGGCCCCTATTCGGAAGAGGGCCTGGACGAGCTGCGCGCCCAGCAGCTGGCGGTCGAGCATCTCAATGGCATGGGCGATGGCGGCATGCTCAACACCTTCAGCTCCAAGGTGCTGGACGGCACCGGGATCCTGGGCAAGAAGGTGGAATATGTCACCGGCGACACCCAGACCAAGTCCGACGCCGCGCGCGCCTCGGCCAAGTCGA